>SAAH01000347.1 GCA_009929525.1 Clostridia bacterium
TTTTCAGTCGATGGGCATGTAGACCCCCTTTCTCTCTATTTGTCTTTGATGGATGTAAAGGATGAACGGGTGGATATTGCACTTGAGGATATGCTTAGGAGGCAAAGGTGGTATACGGACTAGAAATGTTTCAAAAGTCTTTCGAGAAATATTCCGATCAGTATGTACTTATCGGTGGAACCGCTTGCAGCATATTGATGGATGAGATAGGAGCTCCCTTCAGAGTAACAAAGGATCTTGATGTTGTTTTGATTCTTGAAGTCTTGGACAATGGTTTTACGAAGGCTTTTTGGAAATTCATTGAGGAAGGACGGTATGAACACCGCAATAAAAGCACAGGTGATATACAGTTCTATCGTTTCAGTAATCCAGGAAGTACCGGGTATCCCTTTATGATTGAGCTCTTTAGTCGTGCTCCATTCAGCTTTGATTTACACGCTGCGAATGGTTTGACTCCGATACCCTCTGATGGGAGTGTCTTGAGTCTATCGGCAATACTTCTGAATGAACCATACTACAACCATCTGATCAAGCATAGAAGGAAAATTGAGGGTTGCCCCATACTTGATTTGGAATCAGTGATCCTTTTCAAAATACGAGCTTGGTTGGATTTGGATACAAGGAAAAAAACCGGTGAATCGATTGATTCAAAACACATCAACAAACATAGAAATGACATATTCCGACTTTTGGGGAATATCTCTTCTGTTGAGCATGCAATTGATGTTGCTGATGAAATGTTTCAAGATGTAGAGCAGTTCTGTGAGAAGGTGGTGGATGATAAGCCGGATTTGATGAACCTGGGGCTTAAAAAGGCAAACTTTGAGCAGATGATGGATATCCTTATGTCGTTGTTTATTCCAATTTCTCCATAATCGATATTCAAGTGAGTTCATGGTTGCTAAACTCATACGGGAGGCTGAAGTAATCAGGATGTTGTTTGATTGTTCCTATTTTGACAGGCAAATATGCAGTCTTACTCTTCAACCACTATACTCATGAAAACAACTCCTTTCTCAG
>SAAH01000348.1 GCA_009929525.1 Clostridia bacterium
TTCTTGATTCTTCACAATCCGGGATACACCCGAAGACAGGCGCTTGACGTTTGTAATTTTTTAAATCTTTTAGTCCAAGCAACGCAGCAACTGCTTTATGGGATCTTCCGCCGAAATATCTCATTTTATCCATTCTGGCGATCACCCTTAAAACCATCATCTCGGTCACCCTGAATAATCCATTCTTTTTGGGCACCTTCACATTATTTTTTGCACAAGAAATCAACAAATGAAGGTCTTTCGGTTTAACCATTTCGCCCAAATTCTTCTTCCTGTGTTTAATAACAGCGCGCGTTTTCAAAACATCGGACACTGTCGCCGGAGGCAAAGAAGAAAGACCGTCTTGAGAATATACACGTTTTCCGTCGGGTGCCAGGGACGCCTTTTGAGTAGTAATCAGGGATATGAGATCAAAAACCTTGCCATCAAGGATCTCGCGCATGCTTGGCAGTCTCTTTTTCTGAATTGGCACTAACTTATCGCTCGCGGCGATCTCTCTTATTTTATTATAGTCATCCACCTGCATGCCGGAAGCTGCTTTACATTGCTGGACCCCATCCCAGGTCAGCCAGTTTACCCTTGTTTTGTACGATCCAACTTCATTACCGACATGCTTTATTTCAAGCCAGTTCTCACAACCCATTTTATGCCTGGCTTTTATCATCAGATGAATGGGATACGAGCTTTCAAGGCGCTTTAAAAGCGCCGGCTCAAGGAGCTCTTCAATTGAAGGAGGGACAACAATTCCGTTGTCGTCTGTTTTTATTTCAAAGCCTTCAGGCAGGGGCACCTCCGCGATGAAACCGTCTGTGGTAGCGCAGATAACCTCACAGTCTCCCGCGTTGCCGATAACGTCTATTGCGGAGGAAAGTGCGGCGCGGACCAAACCTGTGCAGCTCGAGGCATAATACACGCATGAGATCGGGGAAGGGCCCAAAGTACGAGATTCATTCCGTGTGATGTCAAATACCTTCCGTTCCTTGATCCCCTGTGCCATCTTGCCGTACAACGTGTTGCTG
>SAAH01000349.1 GCA_009929525.1 Clostridia bacterium
GAGTACAGGAAAGAAAATGAGAAGATCACTAAGGCCTTTCTCAGCGTCATCGATGACGACCGTAAGCCGAAGGAGATATTCTACCTGTACAAAGACCTGCCGCGCCTTCCTTTCGGCTGCGGCCTGAAGAAGTTCATATGCGCCTGGCTCGACAATAGGAGCAATGGTAATGATTTCTCTGAGCTGGGATTTGAAAGATGGATGCTTGAAGGAAGGTCCTAAGAAATATGCAAGCGCATTTCAGAAGACTGGCCGGATCTAATCGGTCCGTTCAATACAATGCTGGCAAAACTCCTCAATAAGATCCGTCGGCCCGATGACCGGCCGCCATTCAACATACGGGACCCGAGATACAGGGAATACAACAAAAACAAGCCTGTCATTGAAAAGGAACTCGCATGGCTCTGCAATCCTTGCAGAAATACAGAAAAGGAAGAAAAAGACAAAAATTCAGATAGACTCCAACTCCGAAGGGCTTTGCCGGATAAAGGTTTAAACGAACGGTGGCTGTTAAGTACTATAAAGGACCATGGCTGGAAAGAAAAGGGATCACATGACGCTATCTTCGACATCATCGACAGTGGTGATGCTGCCTTAATGGAGTCCCTTATAAAGTTGGAAGGATCAAAAATACTATATTCGACACTTGAGTATGTAAAAACAAATGGTAATGGCATCCCTGAAGCATATTTGAGCCTTTCACCTCTTCATGCCACAATAATAACTGGCAACCTGCAGATAACGGCAGAACTGATCAAAAATGGGGCTGATGTCAACAAAAAAATTGAAATGGACCCTGACGGTAACATCGGTTCAACCCCGTTGCACTTAGCCTGCACGTATTTTTCAGAAAAAATCATCTTCCTGCTTCTGGATAACGGAGCAATCTGCAACACCGCAAAAAATGACGGGAGAACTCCGCTTCATCTTGCTGCTCTCAAGGACAAAAACGGTACAGTTATACGACGCATGATAAATGCCGGTGCTGACGTAAATGCAAAAGATAAATACGGT
>SAAH01000350.1 GCA_009929525.1 Clostridia bacterium
ACCATTACTGCACTTCCCGCGTCACACAGAGCTGAGCTTGAGCCTGCTGTGATAGTTCCGTCTTTTTTAAAGATAACGGGCAGTTTTGAAAGTGATTCTATCGAGGTGTCTTTTCTGGGGATCTCATCTGTGTCTAAGATAAGCTCTCCTTTTTTTCTGTCCTTCACTACTACCGAAACTATCTCGTCCTTAAAAAGCCCTTTTTCTATTGCATCGACAGCTTTCATATGGCTTTGGTATGAGAATTCATCCTGTTCCCGTCTAGTGATCGAAAATTCGGGGATCACTACATCCTCTGTGATCTCACCCATGAGGCGCCCTGCCAAGGGACAGATAAATCCGTCTGCGTGAAGAACATCCTCCGCTTTTTTCTCGCCCATCCTCATGCCCCAGCGTGCATCCCTGAGTATGAAGGGAGTATTTGTTGCGCTCTCCATTCCTCCGGCAAGTATTGTGTGTGCATCTCCCAGGCGGATCCTGTCGGCTGCGAGCATAATAGTTCGCAGCCCGGAACCGCAGCGGATATTTACCGTAAATGCCGGTACAGACTGGTCTATCCCCGCCTTGAACATAGCATTCCTTGCAGGGTTTGCTCCGACGCCTGCCTGCCAGCCATTTCCCATAATTACTTCTTCGACCGTATCAGCTGATGCACCTGAACGGACAATAGTCTCTTTTAGGGCTGCCGCCCCGAGATCCACTGCTGAAAGCTTCGAAAACTGTCCTCCGAATTTTCCTCCCGCGGTCCTGCTTGCGCTCAATATTACAGCTTTAGCCATTTCATGCGACCTCCATTCCCTTTATCGGAGGGAGCGGATCTGCTGCTTCAAACTCAGCCTCTGTATGCTCCCTTATCTGCTCAAGTGTCACTTCGGGCGCTTTTTCGATCAGCGTCATTTTTCCGTCAGCTATTGTAAATACTGCGAATTCTGTAATTATCATGCTTGCAACTCCGACAGCCGTAAGGGGAAGTCTGCATTGTTTCAGTATCTTGGCCCCGCCCTTTT
>SAAH01000178.1 GCA_009929525.1 Clostridia bacterium
TGCTCATAAGCATGGAATAAATGCTTTTACAGCAATCAGAGAAGCCCTTTTAGGGAATTCCGATATCATCTTTAACTAATGGAGTTCTGAACAGTTACAGGAGGTCAATATCATGACCAAATACCGAGAGATTTTGAGATTATCTAGTCTCAAGCTCAGTCAGCAGAGCATTGCAGATAGTTGCAGTGTCTCTAAGAAAACGGTCAACAGTGTTCTCAAAAAAGCCAAAGAAAAAAATATTTCGTGGCCGCTTGATAAGAACCAGACCGATGAAATCCTTGCTGGGATTCTTTTCCCAGAAAAAGGCAAGCATAGCGAAGCTTCTACAAAACGCATGCCAGACTATGCATACATCCGCAAGGAACTGCTCCGTAACGGAGTTAGTAAAAAGCTCTTGTGGACCGAATACATGGAGGACTGCCGTTTAAACGGTGATGAACCTTTAATGTATTCTCAGTTCTGCTATTACATCCAACAGGATGAGCAGAAACACCGTGCAACCATGCACATCAATCGTAAACCTGGTGAACAGGTGGAAGTGGATTGGGCTGGTGATCCAGCTCACATCATCGATCCAGATACAGGTGAAATCATTAATGCTTATGTTTTTGTTGGAGTCATGACCTATAGTCAATACGTGTATGCAGAAGCATTCATTGATGAAAAGCAGCCTGCATGGATCAGGGCGCATGTTCATATGTACCAGTTCTTTGGTGGCGTTGCTAAGATTCTGGTTCCAGACAACTGCAAAACAGCCGTGATACATAATAGCAACTGGAACGATCAACGAATCAATGCTACTTATCAGGAAATGGCTGAGCACTATGGTACTGCCATTATTCCAGCCAGAGTTCGTGCACCTAAAGATAAGCCAAATGCAGAAGGTTCTGTTGGAAATATTTCCACCTGGATTATAGCTGCACTTCGTGATGAACAGTTCTTTTCACTTGCAGAATTAAATCAGGCAATTCGTCAGAAATTAGAAGAATTCAATAGACGGCTCTTTCAAAAGAAAGAAGGTAGCCGATTGGATCTCTTCCGCGACGAAGAACTGCCATTACTGGCTCCCCTACCTGCTACCTCTTTTGAACTGGCGGATTGGAAACAAGCCACCGTTCAGTTTAATTATCACATATCCATCGACGGAATGCTATACTCAGTTCCGTATGAATACATAAAACGTAAGGTAAATGTCAGGGTAACCGATACTACAATTGAAATTTTCTACAACTACAACCGCATAGCTTCCCACAAGAGACTTCATGGCAGAAAAGGCCAGTATGACACTATTCTGGAACATATGCCGGAAGACCACCAGAAATATTTGGAATGGAACGGTGACCGTTTCCGCAAGTGGGCTGAGCGGATTGGTTGCAATACGTACACGGTAGTGGATGCTATCCTTACCTCCAAACGTGTGGAACAACAGACTTATAAAGGCTGTGTGGGACTTCTTAAGCTCGCTGATAAGTATTCGGTAGAGCGATTGGAATCTGCCTGTGAAAAGGCTCTCAGTTACACAGCAACACCTAGTTATAAGAGTATTAAAAACATTCTTACAGCCGGGCAGGATAAATCTGTTCATAATGATTCTGAAACAGAACCAGCAAACACACACAACAAGTATGGCATCACAAGAGGTGCCGACTATTATCGGAGGTAAACACTTATGACTAACCAGAGTACGATTGATAAATTAATTGAAATGCGCCTTAGCTCTATGGCAGATGCATTTCGTAATCAGCTAAGCGATCCAAAGATGAAAGAGGTTTCTTTCGAAGATCGTTTTGGAATGCTGACCGATATCGAATACAGCAGCCGTAAGAATAACCGGTTGAAGAGACTGATTCATAATGCTGGATTCGACCAGCCTGAAGCAAGTATCATGGATATTGATTATACTTCAGGACGCAAGTTAAACAGGGAACTCATCAAGAGACTTGCCGCTTGCGAATATATATCTGAACACCGTAACTTATTTATTACTGGTGCAACAGGCAGTGGTAAAACTTACATGGCATGTGCCTTTGGTATGGAAGCATGTAAGCAGTATTACAATACAAGATATGTACGCCTTCCTGATTTACTAATTGAACTGGAAATGGCTAGAAATGAAGGTACATACAAAAAGGTCATGGCGAAATATGCCAATCCACTTCTTCTGATCATTGATGAATGGCTTCTACTAAAACCAACAGACAATGAACAGAAAGATATATTTGAACTCCTGCATCGGAGACGTAAGAAATCATCAACGATTTTCTGCTCCCAGTATCTACAGGAAGGTTGGTATGAACAGCTTGGTGGTGAAGCCAGTCCACTTGCGGATGCCATACTGGATCGTATTGTTTACGATGCGTACAAAATCAACATCCAGAGCATAGACCCTTCAAAAGATATTTCTATGAGGCAGGTCTATGGATTAGATAAAAACATGAGCGAGTAAACTTGCACTAGGTGGTTTCCAAAGTTCCGGTCAATCGGTTCCCGATTTCCCGGAACTGCGGTTTCACCGCACAAGAATATTCAATTTGACAATAACGCAAGTCCGCTCAATGTCATTTGCTGTAAATCTACAAGTGACAGATATCCCTAGGAAAATTATCAATTTTTGAAAGTGTGAAAAATGGATGTGAAAAGAGAGGGGCGCTGCAATGATGCGGAAAGAGTATATAAAAAACTATTTCTTAAATGACAATAAGCTTTATTTTCAGGAAAAAGGAGAGGTAAAGCCTAAAGTTATAAAGGGTGCCCTAAGTACGTATGCCAGATGTAAAGAGGATGAGATTTTATTAATAAGAAACGATTCTCTGCTTGGAAATGGAAAATCTGGTATGGTCATCACCGAAAAGGGAATCTATTGCAGCGGTTTCAGCCAAGTATATGGTAGTGATATTCCAACAAATGGATTTATGCCCTTTGATGGAATAAGAAATGTCAGAATTGAAAAACACTTTCTTTATATAACATACCAAGACGAAAGTTTTTACAAATTATATTTTTCTATATATGCTCAAAATATATATGACTTTTTAATAAAATGGAACACATATGAGACTAAAGAAACAATGGGCGACGAGGATGATATGAAAAAACATCCTATAGCGGTTGAAAATCAAGAGTCAGAAAAGTATGTTGAAGTACTTCAAACCAATAATGCAGAAGCTATGTATCAACTGGCTTTAGAATTTGATACTACATACACACAGCAGAAATATAAAAAGGCAGCTTTTGTTCTTCTTAGAAAAGCAGCAAATTTAGGGTACAAACCGGCACAATTTGCATATGCAGAAGCGTTGCAGGGAGGGAAAGGCACCAAAAAGAATGAACTAGAGGCTGAAAAATGGTTTTTAATAGCTAAAGATAGCGAATTGAAAAATGAGCAGTTAGAAAGAATTCAAAAATATCAAGATGAAATAAAGAAAAAAGAGGAAGAAAAATATTTTGAGAAAATGCGAATAAAAGAAAAACAAAAGGCATTGGAAGAAGACAAGAAAAAGGCGGAAATGAAGTGCATAGAGGAAAATGATACAGATTGTCTGTCAACAGCTTCAAAGTGATATTTTGGAAACATAAACTAAGGGAAGTGGAGAATCCCGTATCATTTTTCATTACGTAGAAGAAAAACAAAAATAATAGAATCATATGCTAATCTATAAGTGTTCAATCGATAAAAATCGTTTGAGCACTTATTTTAACAAAAGGGGGATAAATAATTTATGGACACTACCGATTACACTAAAAGAAAGATTCTCACCGCCGCCGCCCTATCTGGCCTTAGCATTGCATTTATCATGACAAGGATTCTCTTCCTTGTACTTAATTGTGGTGAAGAGTTAAACCTGGCACTGTTGTCAAGGGCACTACTGAAGCAGGTTATCGTAGTTGTCATCACATTCTGTCTGGTAGAATTTTTCCTTATGTTCAAAGAGTTTAATGTAATGCTCATATTGACTGGATTTGTAATGATAGGTATGATGATCGCATATAAGGGTTTCAACATTTCTTTCGCGTACAATATCTACATAATTTCCATGATGATCCTGGCATTGATGTTCTGGGAGAGCTGCTTTAGGTACCTTGAGGAAGGGAAACATACGGTAAAAGAGTACATCGTAGTTTTGATCAGTGTATGCGCTGTTTCTGCCTTTTTCTTTTACTGGGTGATGAAACTGCGTTATCCTTATGTGGCAATTTATAGTATGGTATATGTCGGCAGTGTATCTATTATCTTGCTACACAGAAAGATAATTGCTTCACAGAAATACCGCTTCCTGACAGTAGCCATTTTTTGGTGCCTGATCACCGGTGCAGTGATAAAATTTCTTGTTGATAATAGCTGGGATATAAGTTATAGGATCAATACGATGCTTCACCCTGAGAATAGCCGTTATTATGGAAAAGATTTTGTGGCAGTCAAGGAATTATGGGATTCCGTAGGATTGACCGGAGCAACTCCGGGAATGGGAGCAATATATGATGTTCAGGATTATATGCAAAACCTGACTTCAAAACCAATGCTTTCCTTTGCGTATTATGGAGGATATCTTGCGGTTATCGGCTATATGATTTTAGTGATTTTGTTTGCTGTGATGCTTACAGTGGGAATGAGATATATCTATAAGAATAAACGGGAAGATGGAAAAATGCTTTATGTTGCCATTTATCTGTTCTTTATGATCCGTCTGTTGACATCAACACTAGGATGCATCTGTCCGATCATCAATGTTTGTGCACCATATTCGACGAATATATTATTTATGCCGGATGTGATCTTATTTGGTATATTCTTACATGGAATATTTGCAGATAATATAGAGTTGGCAGATTCGTTTTTGCATATTTTGAAGGTAGATGTAGTAGAGGAGGACAGCCATGAAGAAGAGTAAAATGAATTCAAAAAAAGGCACGAATATGCATGTATTCGTGGTGGTTACTATTTTAGCTTTGTTGGTTTTTACAGCCGGTGCCTATGGAGCTGTGTCCTTCTTGGCAAATAAATGGGAGGGGGTTTGTCATGTTGATCTGTCATCTGCTTATAGAGGGATCGTTGTGGACAAAGACGGTTCATATGCCTTATATGATGAGGAGGAGAATCAAATTTCAGAAAGCTATCATGAACTGAGCGAAGATAATCGGGAAGCTGGACAGATATTTATCCGATATACAGAGGAAAAGGATGGGAATCCAAACGTATATATAAGATGAAAAGTGAGCATAAATAAATTGTAACTGTTCAGAACTCCATTAGTTAAAGATGATATCGGAATTCCCTAAAAGGGCTTCTCTGATTGCTGTAAAAGCATTTATTCCATGCTTATG
>SAAH01000351.1 GCA_009929525.1 Clostridia bacterium
TTTTTCGTGGAGACGGCAGGCGTTGCTCTCTATTCCGGTGAATTCGGTTGGCTGGGTAGGATCAATTACCTCAACCAGCATATGGATGTAATGCAAGGTGAGGAAATGGTTTACAAGCTATCTGATATCTGGAGTCGTTGGTTTATATTACCAGGATATTGGCAGTGTCTTCTTGTCGCATCCTTGATCTGTGGATTATTTACCTTTTGGGCGAGACATCAGGAAAATAACCATATGATACACCTGATAACATTAATGCTCATTTCTTTCTCTCTCATTTCTACCTTTGCGATAATCAGTATAGATCCATTACGGTTTGCTCAGCCTCTAAGAAGTCGATATCTTACGGTAACTATCCCTTTTGCTGTCATTATAATCTGTAACACTCTAGCCTATCTACATATCCTGTTGACACCTGCCGTGGCTATTTTGCTATGCTGGTTCTGGGCAACTCACAATTACCAGAATCAGCTACAACCAACATGGACTCCATCTGTACTAGGAGTTAATGAATATCAAAGAAAGATATCCGATCATTGGCGAGATGGATACGCCCTTCTATTCAAATATAGCAAAGATGCTCGCCTTTACCGGGCAGTTTATTTAGAGGATGATATTGTATTTAAAAATGATGGCTCTGTTGAAAGAATCGGTGGTATACCGTCGTTGGATATACACTTCCCAACGAAGCTTTCCGTACTACACATAATGAGTAGAGGCCGTACCTCCAAAGGTTATCTGGAGCTTACGCGAAAACAGGCAATCATAAGTAAGAGAGATTTTATACAATGATGAAATCTACATTTGATTTCATTAAGAATATTCCAAAATTTGTAACTATTCAGCTGATTTTTTTCTGTATTTCTAAAAAAGTTCTTGACAGGGTTTTCGGTTAAATTTTGAAAAGTGGGTATGCAGTTTGCTCAACCACGCACCACAGGTTGTGGTTGTCCACCAATCAAAATTTTACGGGGAGCAGGGGCGCAATCTACAGCCTGTTCCAT
>SAAH01000352.1 GCA_009929525.1 Clostridia bacterium
TCACACCACTTTCTCCTTCTGATCCACCAAGAGCATTTTGCCATATTATGTTTCCATCAAAATCAATTTTAACAATCCATGCATCACAAATACCACCATTATAGCCGGACACATCACCATCATTTGAACTTGTATATGCTCCGAAAAAATAACCATCGTCTATTTCCATCAACGATACAATCCCATCGTGATCACTACCTCCGTAGCAATGCTGCCATTCGATGTTACGGTCTGCATCGAGTTTGGTTAAAATAGCATCAGCCATGGAGCTGTGCGGTTCGCAGGTGATGTTTCCGCCCTGGCCAAGCATTGAGCTGCCACCCACCAGGTAGCCTCCATCAGAAGTCTACATGATGGCCTGACCTTCATCCGCAAAATCAGTTCCTATGGTAAAATCCCATTCCAACTCACCCTCACTGGTTATTTTTACTATCCAGACATCTTTGCTCCCATAAAATACTCTTATATCGCCATCATTAGAACTTGTCCGTCCAATAGCTATAACCCCCCCATCTGAGGTCAGTGATCCGTTCCAGAGGTTTTCTCCTGCATTTCCACCTACTATTTTATCCCAGATAATATTTCCAAGGCTATCGACTTTAACCATCCAGTAATCTCCGGAGTCTAAATATGGATCATTTGTTATATCTCCATCCGAGGAGAAGGCTGTACCCAGTAAATAAAAGTAGCCCTCACCTGTCGAAAGTATTCTGTGACTCCCTTCACTCTCTGAACCTCCATAGGTTCTTTCCCAAAGCATATTGCCCTGGTAATCCGTGCATACTAGCCAAAAGTCATTTTCACCGTGGAGAAGGGAAATGTCGCCATCATCGGAGAAGGTATTTCCCAGAATATAAAACTTGTTATTGAATTCAACCATATCAGTTGCATAATCAAAATCTGAGCCCCCAAAACAGGACTGCCAATTCATCACATAATTTTGTGAAAACAGGGATATATAAGAAGTAACAAGTAAGAATGTTATAATTATTTTTTTCATAATA
>SAAH01000179.1 GCA_009929525.1 Clostridia bacterium
GCTCATAAGCATGGAATAAATGCTTTTACAGCAATCAGAGAAGCCCTTTTAGGGAATTCCGATATCATCTTTAACTAATGGAGTTCTGAACAGTTACGGATAAAGACAGAAATCATCCGTGAAGTATATACTCCGGCGAAAAAATTCTGTCAAAAACTGATCGATGAGATCCGTGATCTTCAGATTCCTAACTCTATGGATCTGTACAGTTGGGCGGGACATGATGCAAAAATGTACGCAGAAATCACGGACACGACCATGGTATTTATGCCAAGTATCGGCGGTAAGAGTCACTCACCATTGGAGTATACGGATATCTCCAGCTTTGAACTTGTGTGTGATAATATCATAAAATTATTTTTATAAATATTTTTGTTTGGGACAAATGTCCTTTAAAGCTGACAGACAAACGTTTACAATCACAACTATCTTAAGAGAAAGAAACAAACAGAAACAAGAATACAACTAAGAGGAGTGAATGAGATGGATACAATCGCAAAACAGATCGCGAAAGTAACGGTCGATTTGAAATACAGTGATCTGCCAAAAGAGGCAGTTGAACATGCAAAGATGCTTACCCTGGATGTACTGGCTTCTATGGTGGGTACGAGAAATATTATCACAAGCCAGATTGCCAGAGAGACGGCAGAAGAGCTTGGAGGCCCGGAAGAGGGTACGATCGTTGGAAGCAGCAAGAAAGCAGCACTTCCAAATGCAGCATTTGCAAATGCCATCCAGTGTTACGGATATGATTTTGTGGATGATCACAATGAATCAAACGCACATCCTTCACCAGCTACGTATCCTGTGAGTTTTGCTCTCGCAGAAGCATATAAAAAGTCAGGAAAAGAATTTATCGAAGCAGCAGCTATGGGAAATGAGGTTGTCTGCAGAATGGGAAGTGCTTACCTGGGCGATATGTATTATCAGGGATTTCACCCAACCAGTACCTGCGGAACCATGGGCGCAGCAATTTCAGCTTCCAAGCTGATGGGTCTGGACGAAGAACAGACAGTATACAGTCAGGGAATCGCAGGAAGCATGGTAGCCGGCCTGATGGCATGGAATTCGGAAGGATGCTTTACCAAGAGACTTCAGGCAGGACATCCGGCGATGAATGCGATCATAGCTGCAAGAATGGCAAAGAAAGGATTTAACGGTCCTACAGATATCTTTGAAGGAAAAGACGGATTACTTCGTGCATACTCTTATCTGGACCATTACGATACAAAGTATCTGACAGAGGGATTAGGAAAAGAGTGGACATTTGCTTCCTCAAGCATCAAAGTATATCCTTGCTGCAGATATTCCGGAGGACACTTGGATGCATGTCTGGAAATAGTAAACAAGTATCATCCAAATGCGGAGGATATCGAGAAGATCCACATTCGCTCATCAAAATATACGATGCGTCTTCTGGCAGAAGAAAGAAAATGGGATCCGAAAAATATCGTAGATTTGCAGTTCTCCATGCCGTTCCAGGCAGCCATTGCATTTAAAAATGGTCAGGTAACGGTAGATGAGTTTGATACAAAATATATTGATGATCCGCTGATCAAGAGATTGATCGCAAATACGACAGTAACAGAGGATCCAGAGTTTGAAGAGAGATATCCGGAGCATTATTCTTCCGCAGTGGAGATCACGATGAAAGATGGAAGCAAGATGGAAGCGGTTATCGATGATCCGAAAGGGGACTGGAGAAATCCAGTGACTTATGAGGATGTGGAGAATAAATTCAGGACATTGGCTAATCGGGTTTATGAGGATCCGGAGAGAACGGAGAAGATCATTGCTTTTGTGAAAGGGCTTGAAGAGCAGGAGGATATGTCGGTTTTGATGGGGTTAGTTAATGATGTAGAGTAGGCGAGGGGGACGCCCCAGTGCCAGGTGGGAAACCATCTGCGAACGTGGGGGAGGACGCCCCAGTTCAAGGTGGGAAACCATCTGCGAACGTGGGGGAGGACGCCCCAGTTCAAGGTGGGAAACCATCTGCGAACGTGGGCAACGCCTCGTCAAGCTAGCTGCTAACTCCAACTAAGACGCTCGGGAGAGCCCTCGCGCCTAAGTTTCCGTAAGCATCGGATCTTGCCTCGGCTAGGGGCGCCCACAAATTGTTCTCAGATGCTTTCCCATCTTGAACTGTGGCTGTTTGGTCTCTGGGAGAAAAAGATTAAAGTCAGAAGATTAGGTGCAAAGAACACTTGATTTTGGCTGGTGAGCTTGGGGTCTTGGATTTGGGGATTTGAAATTTGGGGTTGCGGGGTTGGGGAAGTTGTGGTAGGATTACACATTATTGGTAAGTTTAGAGAGTTTTTTATAAGTTTATAGTTGGTTTAGAGCTGCAAGGGTGCGCGAGGTGTTTTCGTGTGCCCTTGCTTTTTTTGGATTTTTTGAGGGTTTTTGTGGGTTTGGCTTTGGATTGGTGCGAGAGGTTTGAGAACAGACAGGAGGATATGGTTATGGATTGGAATAATATGGGTAATACCGGAGCGGATATACATGTGGAGGATGTGAGTGTTATCTTTAACGGTAATAAGGGAGAGAAGACGCAGGCTTTGAGTCATGTTTCTCTGGATATTAATAAAGGAGAATTCATTTCGTTGTTAGGTCCTTCGGGTTGTGGTAAGACGACTTTGCTTCGGACCATTGCTGATCTGCAGGATCCTACGGAAGGCAGTGTTATGATCGGTGATATGACACCGGCTGAGATGAGAAAGAACAGACAGTATGGTATGGTTTTTCAGAGCCCGGTCCTTTATGACTGGAGGAGTGTACTGAGTAATGTTATGCTGCCGCTGGAGATCATGCATGTGCCGAGGCCGAAAAGATTTGAGAAGGCTGAAAAGATGCTGGAAATGGTAGGGCTTTCTGATTATCTGAATCATTATCCATTTCAGCTGAGCGGTGGTATGCAGCAGCGTGTAGGAATCGCAAGGGCACTGGTGATGAATCCGAAAATCCTTTTGATGGATGAGCCATTTTCAGCTTTGGATGAGTTCACAAGAGAGAAGCTGAATGAGGATCTTTTGAAGGTTTGGAGAAAGACAAATAAGACGGTAGTATTTGTAACACATAATATTGCGGAGTCGGTATTCCTTTCAGACCGGGTGGTTGTATTATCACCGCATCCCGGCCGTGTATCTGCCATTGTCGATATAGATCTTCCGAGACCAAGAACACGAGAGTTAAGAGACACAGCTGAATTCAACGAGTACGTTGTTCGTATCAGAAACAGTTTCGAAGGAGTGGATTGATATGAAGAAAAAAACAGTAGACAGAAAGATAGTCATAGCGGTCTGGGTTGTGGGAGTCGTGCTGGTGTGGGAGCTGGCAGCGCTTTTGATAAGAAGTGTGATCCCTGTCAATGTACCGGATCAGAAGCTTCCGTTCTTCCACGATGTGCTGATCAATTTTACTTCAACATTTTCGGATCTGGCTTCATCGGCGTGGGTGACCTTTGAAAATGCGGCGAAGGGATTTGCCATAGGAACCATTATCGGGTGTGTGGTAGCATTTGTTATGAGCTGGTCGAAAGCGATAGAGAAGGTATTATATCCATACCTTATCACTTCCCAGATGATCCCCGTACTCGGCCTGGCACCGATCATTTATAAGATCGTAGGCGGCGGAGAGTCAGCGAGAGTGGCGATCAGTGCATTTATTTCATTCTTCCCGGTTGCTGTCAATCTGCTCAGCGGATTTAACAGTGTGGATGTTCAGAGAAAAGAACTGTTGTATTCCTATTCCACAAGTAAACCGGCGGTGTACTGGAAACTGATGATTCCTTCCGCACTTCCACAGCTTTTTGTGGGAATGAAGATCGGAGCTCCAAGAACGATAACAGCAGCCATCCTGATAGAGATGATGGGAACGACAGAGGGAATCGGAGTTCGTATCCTGTATGCACTGTATTATATCGGCGGAAGTTCCCTTACCTTCTGGTCATGTGTTATCATGGCGGCTTTGCTGGGTATGCTCAGTTATCTGGTCGTTAGTATCGTGGAAGCGATCATTATTCCATGGGAAAAGGCCATGATCAAGAAAGGAGCTGCTTAGATATGAAAAGAAAAAGTATATATGAGATCAAATGGGTGCGGATCCTTCTTCCGATCGCTTTCGGTATTTTCTTCTTTACTTTCTGGGAGCTTGGAGGTCTGCACTGGATCATGGGATTGAAGCCGTATGATCTGCCGGTTCCATCGGAGATAGGAAAAGTATTTATCACACAGACAGCGGTTTTGTGGAGAAACTTCTGGGTGACAGCGGTGGAGGCTATCGTTGGTCTGGTCATCGGTTCACTGATGGGATTTGGAGTGGCAGTTATCGCATCACTGTTTCCGGGCTGGGGCTATGGCGGACTGGCATTGATGTCAGCGATCAATGCGATCCCTACGACAGCGATGGCACCTATCATGAGCAACTGGTTTGGACGCGGTATGGGAAGTAAGATCGCAGTTGTTATCTTCTTTTCCATGGCAGCGATGGCGATCAATACATATAGAGGGCTTACGGTACTTCCGCCCTTTGCCATAGATCTGATGAGCAGTTATAACGCAACAAAAAAAGAGATTTTCCTGAAATTGAGATTACCTAACTGTGTACCAAGTATCTTTACGGCTTTGAAAGTTACGTGTACAACGAGTATGCTTTCGGCGATCATTGCAGAGTTCTTTTCATCCTACGCAGGACTGGGATACAAGGTTAATACAGTACTTCAGATGGGTAAAAATGATGAAGGATGGGCATATATCGCCTGTGCAGCAGCATTTGGCATCTTGCTTTATCTGATTATTTCACTGGTTGAAAGTCGTGTCACAAGATGGCACGCTTCACAAAGATAAATGGCAACAGAATTATTATTAAGGAGGAGCACGATTATGAAGAGACTTACATGCAAAAAACTTTTAGGATTATTACTGACAATGAGTATGGTAGTAGGTGCAGCAGGATGTGGAGTGAGCAGAGATGACAGTTCTGCTGATACAGCCGCAGAACCTGCAGCAACTGAAGAAGCAGCCGCAACAGAAGAACCCACTGAAGAAGCTGCAGCAGAGACAACAGAGGAACCGGCAGCAGATGATACAGAAGCTGCAGATGGAGATCTGATCCCTGTAACATTCCAGTCAAAATGGATTCCACAGACTCAGTTTATGGGTTATTATGTAGCTCTTGAGAAAGGTTTCTATGAAGAAGAAGGTCTGGATGTAACAATCCTTCCATGTTAACTTCCTAAAAATTTACACCTTAACACATTTTCCGGCATAGAAAAGCGAAAAAATCCCTGTAAAATAGCAGTTTCGCTTGCTATTTTACAGGG
>SAAH01000180.1 GCA_009929525.1 Clostridia bacterium
TATGAAATCAATGCACAGCCAAGATCTGTGCTTGTTTTTACTTCACTGGGTATGAAGACCCTGGAGATTCCGGTAAACAACAGAAACCTTATTAACATATCAATGGAGGACGATGCTCTTCTTCTTGAGGACCTCGTTGTAGTTGGATATGGTACACAGAGCAAAGCAAATCTGACCGGTTCTGTCGCAACTGTGGATACAAAAATCCTGGAGGCAAGACCAATTGCAGACGTGGGTCGTGGTCTTCAAGGCTCAACACCTGGTTTGAATGTGGTTATTCCAAGCGGCGAGGTTGGTTCAGATCCAATTATGAAAATCCGCGGACAGTTTGGCTCTATGCAGGGTGGAACAGCTCCGCTGATTCTGATGGATAATGTTGAGATACCATCAATTCAGATGATTAACCCTGATGATATCGAATCTATATCTATCCTTAAAGATGCTGCCTCAGCTTCAATTTATGGTGCAAAAGCTGCATTTGGAGTTATCCTTATAACAACCAAAAAAGGTGCAAAAACAGAAAGTGTGAATGTCACCTATTCAGGTAATCTCTCATTCCAGAATATCTCTAAGAGAATGGAGATGGGTGGAATTGATGCAATGGAATATACATTACTTGCCTTTGAAAGAGTGGGCGGTACTGTTGCCGGTGCCTTCTGGATGGTTACAAGAGAGGGGTATGAAAAAGCAGTTCAATGGCAGCAGAAATGGGGTAATATTGTGAAAGCGGATGACCCTATGCTGTTTGGCCGTGACTGGTATGTTGACGCAAATGGAAGAAAAATCGGCTTAAGAACTTATGACCCTTATTATTATATGGTAAGGGAGTGGGCCCCTACACACACTCACAATTTCTCTGTAAATGGAAAAAGTGGTAAGACAGACTATAATCTGAGTTTTGGTTATCTTGATCAGTCTGGTATGATGAAGCCGGCTAAAAAGGATGATTTCCAGAGATACAATGGTGCGGTAAGAGTTGGTACCGATGTCAATGACTGGCTCAGAGTATACGGAGGAGCAATGTATTCAAAACGAGTTAAAAGCTATGCTTATGCGACAAACTCAACAACAGCTGACCCTTGGCTCTATCTTTACCGCTGGGGACCAACATATCCGATGACAACAGAGGATGGTAATCCATTAAGAAGCCCTTCTTATGAAGTAGCTGCTGCCAACACTGCATCACAGGAGACAAACTATACCAGCATGAACGGTGGTCTGGTTATAACTCCAATGAAGGACTGGAAAATTAATTTTGACTACACCCACGCAAATCAGGAGTATATTAACCTTAGACCGGGAACAAAATTTACGGCTGGTAATACATGGGGCGCACCTTTGGCAAAAACGGACGAAAACGGACAAAGGGTTTACATGAATGATTCTGGAGAGGTTGTTTCATCATCAACTCCAGGTGCAATGGCAGCGTACAGACTAGACTATTTTACCTATACTTCATTAGGAGCAAATCCTGACCACATCTACAGATATTCCGGAAATACCAAATGGAACACAGTAACACTCAACACTACATATGACTGGAATCTGAATGAAAACAATAAATTCAAGGTAATGCTCGGACTTAACAGTGTAGGATTAAACAGTGCCTATAACTGGTCTCAAACTACTCAGCTGATTGATATTACCAATCCTCAGTTTGACCTTGCCTATGGTACACAAACTACAAGCGGAGGCGCAAGCTGGGAATCTCAGTTTGGTGTTTTTGGGCGTTTAAATTATAACTATAAGGAGAAATATCTTCTTGAAGCAAACATCAGATATGATGGTACTTCAAAATTCCCGGATGTCCTTAAATGGAGATGGTTTCCTTCATTCTCTGCAGGATGGCGTGTAAATGAAGAGCCTTGGATGGACTGGTCAAAACCTGTGTTAAGTGCACTTAAGCTCCGCGGATCATGGGGTACAATCGGAGACCAGACGGTTTCAAATTCGCTTTATATCCCAAGAATGACCGGATCACAAAACTCGTGGCTTCTTGGCGGAGCAAAACTTTATCAATTTGGAACTCCTTCATCAGTTGCAGCAAATATTACATGGCAGGATATCACAACACTTGACCTTGGATTTGACTCAAGATTCTTCAACAGTACTCTTGGTGTTACATTTGACTGGTTCAGAAGAGACACTGAAAACATGATTGTTCCTCAGGAGGGTCTTCCTGTTACATACGGAACAAGTGCTCCACAGGGTAATTTTGGATCATTAAGAACCAATGGTTTTGAGATACAACTGGACTATAATTACAGATTTAGTAATGGTCTTGGCTT
Organism: Clostridia bacterium; assembly: GCA_009929525.1. Lineage (GTDB taxonomy): Bacteria > Bacillota > Clostridia > Lachnospirales > Lachnospiraceae > Oliverpabstia. Next base: position 2,289 of record SAAH01000180.1, read on the forward strand.
AAACATAGTTGCAACTTTAGCCGACGCACTCACCAAAATCACCAAATATGGATCAACCAATAGTATTGATTCATGGTATGTAGGAAAAACATATGGTGAGATCTGGGGTTATGAGACAGACAGACTCTATCAGAAAGATGATTTTGAATATGACGGATCAGGCAATCTTATTAGAGTTACCTCAACAGACGGTTACTCTGTGAACAAGCTGAAAGATCCTGCAGCAGCCACTCAGGGCAGGCTTCAGTCAGGAAACTTTGTATTTGGTCCCGGAGATGTTAAGTTCAAGGACCTTAACGGTGACGGTGTTATCAATCCAGGTAACAGACTGATTAAGAATGCAAACGGAGATCCTGACTATGGTGACCTCAAGGTTATCGGTAACTCAACTCCTAGATATGAGTATAGTTTCAGATTAGGATTGGATTATATGGGAATTGACGCCTCTGTATTTATGCAGGGCGTAGGCAAGAGGGATGTTTGGGGAAACGGATTCCTTGCAATTGCAGGGTATAACTCTGCAGATGGTGCTATCCCTCAGGCTTTCGCAGGAAATTTCTGGAGAGAGGACAGAACAGATGCATTCTATCCAAGACCATATAATCAAGCTGGTTCAAGCACTACACTTAATATGCAGGTTCAGTCAAGGTATCTTCTGAATATGGCTTATTTCAGAATTAAAAATATTACTCTGGGATACACCCTTCCTGAAAAGCTGACAAGAAAGGCAAGTATTAAGAAACTCAGAGTTTATGCTGCTCTTGAAAACTTCTTTACATTTGACCACCTGGGATCTCTGCCTATTGATCCTGAAGAGATAGGCGGTTACTCAATGTGGAATACTTCAAACTACAATCTTGGCCGTACCGGTGTAGGTATCCCTACATTCAAAAGTGCTTCTGTAGGTATACAGGTTAACTTCTAAATGAGTATGATTATTATGAAAAAACACATTATACTGTTATTTACAGCTTTAACTTTGGGTTTTACAAGTTGTAACGAATTTCTGGACAGACCGTCCCTGACTACAATGGACGACGGAAATTACTGGACATCTGAAAGCAACCTCAGATTGTTTGCAAACGGATTCTATTCCAATTATTTTGTTGGATACAACTCGGCATGGGGAGTGGACTACGCCCCATTGAGAGGCTATTATTTCTCGGATGATTTTACATCTGCAGGTAAACAGAGCGGATTTGAAACACAGGCTCCAGTTTCAAGAGCATCAACAAGCGAAACAGCTGCCTGGCTTACAACTTATGCCGGACCTACATGGAACTTCGCATGGGTAAGAAAGTCAAATCTCTTTAAGGAGAGAATTCAGACTATGACTGAAAAGAAAATCCTTACTGATGAGGCCTCAAAACACTGGACAGCAGTTGCAAGATTTTTCAGAGGATACGAGTACAGCAGGCTGGTAAGCGTATTTGGCAATATCCAGTACTATGACAAAGTGGTAGGCGACTCGGAACTGGATCTTCTGTACAAGGACAGAGATAACAGGGACCTTGTAATGGATGCCGTATATGATGATTTTGTTTATGCAATGGCTAATATGAGGGTTTCTGATGGTGATAAGCAGTACTTAAACAGGTATATTGCTGCAGGATTTATCTCAAGATTTATGCTATTTGAGGGTACCTGGCAGAAATACCATCTCAACAATACTGCTAAAGCTAAAAAATATCTGGAACTTGCCGCATCCGCTGCCGAGTATGTTATGAACTCAGGACAATTCTCATTTACCAGTGACTTCAGGTCTCTTTTTGGATCCTTTAACCTTTCAGGTAATAAAGAGGTAATAATGTACAGACATTATGATGCAGCACTTGGAGTAACTCACCATGTGGCCTCATATTCCAACCTTACTGAGAGCCAGGCTCCTGCTCCAAACCTTGCTCTTGCTAAATCATTTATCTGCAGAGATGGTAACCCATATCAGTCATCAACACTACAAAATGCAGATAAACTTGATATAAAGAGCATGGTTGCAACAAGAGACCCTCGTTTTGAAGCTACCTTCTGGGATGCACCAATGAAAGAGTCTTCTACATTACTGTATGCTTGTAAATTTATTGACAGAGTGGGTGTAACCTATTACGGAAAAGGATACCCTGCACAGTATGGGTCTAATACAAATACAAACGGATATCCTGTAATGAGACTGGCTGAGGTTGCTCTTAACTGGATAGAGGCTAAAGCAGAACTAGCCACAATGGGAGGATCTCCTGTTACCCAGGCAGATCTCGATAAGTCTATCAATGCAATAAGAAACAGGCCTCTTGATGCTACTGCCATTGCAAAGGGAGTTACAAAAACGGCCCCAATGCAGATTGCATCTGTTCCAAATGATCCTGCGAGAGACCCTGATGTCCCTGCTCTAATCTGGGAGATCAGAAGAGAGCGCAGAATGGAGTTTGTATTTGAGCATACCAGACTTATGGACATCAAGAGATGGAAGAAGATTAACTATATGAGCGGAGCTCAGAATCCTGATATTCTTCTTGGCCCATGGGTAAACTTCCCTGTTGAGTATACAGAGTGGCTTATCCCTGCTAAGGTTAATAAGCTCAAAGTTAGAAAAGCCGATGGGACTATTGTAACTTATACCGGAAGCAATGCTGCCGATATGGTTGGTTACTATATACCTGAAAACATCTCAGACAGAGATGTCTTTACGGACAGAGTCTACCTGGCACCTATCGGCAACACTCAGATAAGCGAATATCAAGGAAAGGGATTTACCCTTACTCAGACTCCGGGCTGGAATTAACGCCTGATTATATTTTTTACTTTAGGCCGGCAGAAAATATATTCTGCCGGCCTTTTTGCTACTTACAAATTGAAAGTAAAAATTCAGAAGAGGTTAATTTAATTAAGAAAATAGCCTTTCTAATTTTCAGTTTTTGTCATTTGGTTCACTTTTCACTAAAAAAGGGGGCCGGTTAGATTTTATTTTATAATTTTACACGATTATAAAATGTAATATAGTTAAAGGATTTCAAAGATT
>SAAH01000060.1 GCA_009929525.1 Clostridia bacterium
TCAGATTCCTTATATTTGGGGCATTTTTTGAAAGTTGTTTATAAAGACATGGTTTAATTCAGGTCTATGTGGATAAAACTGCGGAAACTCAAGAGTGTTTTTTCTATTGACAGAGCCTGTCTTGTTTGTTAGTATAGATATACACATAAAAACAAGCAGACATAAAGACAGACAGGGAACGGTCCTTGGATATAGGGACTGTTTTTTTCTGGAATAGGACAAAAAAGAAAGGCATGGGGGATAAGATGTTTAAAGTTGTAAAGCGTGATGGCGAAGTAGCCGATTTTCAATTAGATAAGATAACGGAAGCTATCAGAAAAGCATTTGAAGCCAATGAAAAACAGTATTCACAGGATATGATGGAGATGCTTGGGCTGCGGGTGACTGCAGATTTTCAGTCTAAGATCGATCAGGATCAGGTTTCTGTTGAAGCGATACAGGATAGTGTGGAAAATGTACTGATACAGTGCGGTTATGCAGAAGTGGCGAAAGCATATATTTTATACAGGAAACAGAGAGAAAAAGTCAGAAATATGAAGTCGACGATCCTCGATTATAAGGAGATCGTAAATAGTTATGTGAAAGTGGAAGATTGGCGTGTAAAGGAGAACTCAACGGTCACTTATTCCGTAGGCGGTTTGATCTTGAGCAATTCAGGTGCAGTAACAGCGAATTACTGGTTATCTGAGATTTATGATGATGAAATTGCAGATGCTCACAGAAACGCAGATATCCATATTCATGACTTATCTATGCTGACAGGGTATTGTGCAGGCTGGTCGCTGAAACAGTTGATCACGGAAGGTTTAGGCGGTATAGAGGGAAAGATTACTTCTGCACCGGCAAAGCATCTTAGCGTACTGTGCAATCAGATGGTCAATTTCCTTGGGATCATGCAGAATGAATGGGCAGGTGCACAGGCATTTTCATCCTTTGATACTTATCTGGCACCATTTGTAAAGGTAGATAACTTAAGCTATCCTGAAGTGAAGAAATGTATAGAATCATTTATCTATGGAGTGAATACACCGAGCCGCTGGGGAACCCAGGCACCATTTTCCAATATCACTCTGGACTGGATCGTACCGGATGATCTGGCAGAACTTCCTGCTATCGTTGGCGGAAAGAATATGGACTTTAAGTATAAAGACTGTAAAAAAGAAATGGATATGGTGAATAAGGCATTTATTGAGACTATGATCGAGGGAGATGCTAATGGAAGAGGATTCCAGTATCCGATACCGACATATTCTATTACATCCGATTTTGACTGGTCTGATACAGAGAATAACCGTCTGTTGTTTGAGATGACATCAAAGTACGGAACACCATATTTTTCAAATTATATCAATAGTGATATGAAACCAAGTGATGTACGAAGCATGTGCTGTCGTCTCCGTCTGGATCTTCGTGAACTCCGTAAGAAGACGGGAGGATACTTCGGTTCCGGCGAAAGTACAGGATCTGTGGGCGTTGTAACGATCAATATGCCAAGGATCGCCTATCTGGCAGATGATGAGAAGGACTTTTATCGTCGTCTTGACCATATGATGGATGTGTCGGCACGTTCACTTCATATTAAGAGACAGATCATCAGTAAACTGTTGGATGAGGGATTATATCCATACACAAAACGCTATCTGGGCGATTTCAACAGTCATTTTTCAACGATCGGTCTTATCGGAATGAATGAGGCAGGACTGAATGCAAAATGGATACAGGCAGACATGTCTGATGTGAGAACACAGAAATTCTCAAAGGATGTGCTGAATCATATGAGAGAGCGTCTTGCGGATTATCAGGAAGAGTATAATGACCTTTATAATCTTGAGGCTACACCGGCAGAATCAACGGCTTATCGTCTTGCAAAGCACGACCGCAAACATTGGCCAGAGATCATCACTGCGGGAAAAGAGGGGGATACTCCTTATTATACCAACAGCTCTCATCTTCCTGTGGACTTTACTTCTGATATATTTGATGCACTGGACATTCAGGATGAGCTTCAGACGTTGTACACATCAGGAACGGTATTCCATGCATTTTTGGGAGAGAAGCTTCCTGACTGGAAAGCAGCAGCTATGCTGGTAAGAAAGATAGCAGAGAATTATCGTCTTCCATATTATACGCTTTCACCGACCTACTCGGTATGTAAAGAACATGGCTATATAGCAGGGGAGCATTTTACATGTCCGACCTGCGGCAAAAAGTCAGAGGTATACAGCCGGATCACAGGATATTATCGCCCGGTACAAAACTGGAATGACGGAAAGTCACAGGAGTATAAGAACCGTACAGTATATGATATCTTGAGTTCATCGGAACCTTCGGAGAAGAAAACACAAACAGCAGTTGTGACGATGCACGATGATGATGTTACAATTGAACATCCGAACTCAGTGAAGTATCTCTTCACTACCAGTACCTGTCCAAACTGTAAGATTGCGAAGGAGATGCTGGATGGGGAAGAATATCAGCTGATCGATGCAGAGAAGAATCCGGAACTGGTTTCAAAATATGGCATCATGCAGGCACCTACACTGGTGGTCATCCAGGGGGAGAAGATGAAAAAGTATGTAAATGCATCTAATATACAAAAATATGTGGATGCAGAATAAGATATTGCTGCTCAGAAAAAAGAAATCCCATGAATCATGCTTAGATTCATGGGATTTCTTTTTTCTGATATATTAAGCGGATTTTGTTTTATTTTGGATCCAGGCACCAGAAGCATCTACATAGTAAGTGCCAATCCAGGTATCAGATGCCATAGCACCTGTGGAATCCATATAATACCAGGCACTGCCGATTCGCTGCCATCCGGTGAGCATAGCTCCGGAACTGTTCATATAGTACCAGGTACCGCTGACTTTCTGCCATCCGGTGAGCATGGCACCAGAACCATTCAGATAATACCAGGTACCGCTGATTTTCTGCCATCCGGTGAGCATGGCACCAGAACCATTCAGATAATACCAGGTACCGCTGACTTTCTGCCATCCAGTGAGCATGACACCAGAGTTGTTCATGTAATACCAGGTTCCCTTAACTTTTTGCCATCCGGTAGTCATCCATCCGGCAGCATCGAAGTAATACCAGATTCCGCTGATTTTTTCCCAGTTGGACTTGGTATAGCTGCCATCTGCATGGCGATACCACCAGCGTCCGCCGGAAGCAACCCACTGAATCTTTGCTGTAACAGGGTTCGTTACGACTGCGTTGGAAGAAGAATGTACCTTACTGGAATCCAAACCGTTATTTACATCGATGTAATACCATTCGTTATCTATCTGCTGCCATCCGGTGAGCAAGATACCGTCAGTATCAAAGTAGAACCTTTTATTACTGATAGTTCTCCAGCCGGATATGCGTGCACCGGAAGAGTCCATATAGTACCATTTATTTCCCTGGAGCAGCCATCCGGTGACCATAGCACCAGAGCCATTCAGATAATAATATTTTCCGTCTATGTGCTGCCATCCGGTAAGCATGACACCTGAAGCATCCATATAATACCATACACCATTGACAATCTGCCATCCGGTAGTCATTTTGCCGGCTGAATTGTAATAATACCATTTTCCGCTGACAAGTTTCCAGCCTGTTGTGACAGCAGCTGAACCGGAATCCTGGACACTGGAAGAAGAACCACTGGAAAGCCCAAGATAGTCCGCGATTCCACGTGCGTCGGCTTCTCCGATCCGTTTGAGCATTGCTTCGCTATTTAGTTTGACGGCATCATCATAATTATTTGCGAAGCCATGTTCAATGATAGTTCCTGGAAGATTGGCTTCACGGCATCGTTTTACGATACCATAATAATCAGCCAGTGATCCATCGCTATATTTCGTACTGTTTTCGGTTAAACGATACTGAAATCCCATATCGTTAAATCCAAGTTTTACCAGCTCATCAAGAATAGAGCGAGCAAGCTCTTTTGCTTCAGTTGCAGTAGCAGCATGATAATTGTGAGAAGAATCTACCTGAGGAACCATAGCCAGGACTCCATGGGCGGATGTTGAAGCCTCACCAGTAGCATTGACATGCTGGCTTACCAGAATATCTGCATTTTTGCTTACTGCATAATCTACTCGATCACCAAGGCTTGGGTTTTGAGACTGCTTAGTCCTTGTCATATACACTTCAATATTAGCGTAGTTTGCTTCAAGAGCTGCTTTAGTATAGTTGGAAATCTTTAGTGTGATGATTGCCTCATCACATACAAAGCTTCCCCAGTTACGATATGTTCCAGTACCGGCACTTCCGTGACCAGGGTCAAGAACGATGATCTTCTTCTGATTAGCGGCCGCTCTGGATAAGCTGTAGGCAGACGAAACGGAGGGGAGAGTGGCTTCGACAGAATCTGATAGTTGTTCTTCTCCGATAGCTTCATCCAGATTGGTTGTGATGACTGAGCCTTCAATGGCGGCTTCTTCTGATAATGCAGCGGCATCCTCAAATACTTCACTTTCCAATGTTTCGCCCTGTTCCAATGGAGCAAGGCTTGTGGTGAAGGATGTTCCTTCGATAATAGAAGAGATACTTAAAAAAGTACGACCTTCATCAACTGGAAGCTGAAATGCAGCGTAATTCTCGATTATCTCGGATGAAGCAGTCTGTTCCTCCCCTGTGCTGCTCTTTGAGAAAAGAACGGCACTTTCAGGCTGTTTGTCCGTGTCCAGTTTAACGATGACATTCTGTATGCTCTCATCTTCTGAAAGTTCCGCATATAAGAATGCGGCGTCTATGGTAGAAGATGATTCCGAAGAAATATCCTCCTGTGCAGAGATCTGCTCTTGCTGAGAATCCTGAACGGATTCGGCAGCAACAGGCAATGCTCCCGAGCAGGTAAGTACACCTGCAAGAATGAATGCCATTATTCGATTGTGTTTTAGTTTCATAAACTCCCCCTTACCATGAATGTTTTATTTGTGCCGTTTAAGGCAGAGTGCAATATCACAAAAAATATTATACAATTGTTACAAAAGAAATACAATCCTATTTCAAAGAAAAAAAGACAAAAAGAGGCAAAAAAAGGAGCTGATCTATAAGAAACAGCTCCTTTTTTGTGTATTATTTGTTATTGTTCTTTTCTACTTCAGCCATCTTCATAGCACGAACTTTCAGTGGAAGTCCGAACAATGTGATGAATCCGCTTGCATCATGATGGTCATACAGATCACCAGTTGTGAAAGAAGCCAGAGATTCATTGTACAGGCTGTATGGAGAGGTTGTACCAGCTTTGATGATATTTCCTTTGTAAAGTTTGAACTTTACTTCACCGGTCACATACTTCTGAGTGGATTCCACAAATGCCTGGATAGCTTCACGAAGTGGTGTGAACCATTTTCCTTCATATACTACCTGTGCAAACTGGCTGCCCAGTTTTTTCTTTGTTTCCATCGTGTCACGGTCAAGGATCAGTTCTTCCAGCTGATCATGAGCTTCCATCAGGATCGTTCCGCCAGGAGTCTCATATACACCACGGGATTTCATACCAACAACACGGTTCTCAACGATATCGATGATACCAATACCATGTTTTCCTCCCAGGGTATTCAGCTCTGTAAGAATCTCAGAAACTTTCATGGCTTTTCCGTTCAGAGTTTTTGGAACACCAGCTTCAAAAGTCATAGTGATATATTCGCCTTCATCAGGAGCTTTCTCAGGAGTTACACCGAGAACGAGAAGGTTGTCATAGTTTGGCTCATTTGCAGGATCTTCAAGTTCAAGACCCTCATGGCTGATATGCCACAGGTTACGGTCACGGCTGTAGCTGTGACTTGCATCAAATGGAAGATCGATGCCGTGCTGTTTACAAAAATCAATCTCATCTTCACGAGACTGCATGGTCCATACATCTGTCATACGCCATGGAGCGATGATCTTGATATCTGGAGCAAGAGCTTTGATACCCAGCTCGAAACGAATCTGGTCATTTCCTTTTCCAGTAGCACCGTGGCAGATCGCGGATGCATTTTCTTTGCGGGCGATATCTACCAGACGTTTTGCGATACCAGGACGAGCCATGGATGTTCCTAACAGATATTTGTGCTCATATACAGCACCAGCCTGTACACATGGCATGATATAATCATCACAGAATTCATCAACAATATTTTCGATATATAATTTGGAAGCGCCGGAAAGTTTTGCTCTCTCATCAAGACCGTCCAATTCTGCACCCTGTCCGCAGTCGATGCAGCAACAGATTACTTCGTAGTCGAAAGTCTCTTTCAGCCACGGGATTAATGCAGTGGTATCCAGTCCGCCGGAATACGCTAAGATTACTTTTTCTTTCATGATAAGATCCTCCTGAATTTTATTTGTTCTTATTATTTGTATGCATAAATTTGATGTAGTTCAAATGCATTTTTATTCAACGATATTCATGAGTAAAACATAAAATCTCCTTATGTATATGAATATCACAAGGCATAATATACATCATGTTTCGGAAAAAAGCAAGGGGTAAATAAAAAATAATAAAAAAACTTGCATAATATTCATTAATAATGTATAATTATGCAATCAATCAAAGATAGCGTCGAAAGAATGTAATTTGTAACTTTACTTTACTACTTAAAAAGCGTAAAATATTTAAGTACGCCTCGGCGTACTTGTTGCGTTGCTAAGTGCCGGTGGCACTTGTTAAGCAACGACCGAAGTGAAACGCAGACGGCTCGTCAGCTATGCTGACATAATACATCTGAGCCGCTCTGCAATCCGCCGGAGGCTTTATCTTGGGAGTCTTATCTGCTTTCAAGATAAAACGTTATATGTATAAGTAATCATTTACAAGAATGATTCAAAAGCCAGTATTCGTTGATACATAGAGTTGTGACGATATACATTGGCCGGCAGAATATATTTGGAAGCTATCATTAAAAAGGAAAACATGAAAAAGGAGAGGAGACAAAATTATGATCAAAGTAGGAATTATAGGATCTACAGGATATGCGGGGTCAGAACTTGTAAGAATCCTTCTTGCACATAAAGAAGTGGAGATCGCATGGTTCGGATCCAGAAGTTATATAGATAAGAAATATTCATCTGTTTATCAGAATTTCTTCCAATTAATAGATGCAAAATGTATGGATGACAATATGGAGGAGCTGGCAAAGCAGGTTGATGTGATATTTACAGCGACACCTCAGGGATTTTGTGCATCATTAATTAATGAAGATATTTTATCAAAGACAAAGATCATCGATCTTAGTGCAGACTTCCGTATCAAAGATGTAAAGGTATATGAAGAGTGGTACAAGATTGAGCACAAGTCTCCACAGTATATCGAGGAAGCAGTTTACGGTCTGTGTGAGATCAACCGTGAGGATGTAAAGAAGGCAAGACTGGTAGCCAACCCGGGATGTTATACAACCTGCAGCATTCTTACCTGCTATCCATTAGTAAAGGAAGGATTGATCGATCCGGATACGATCATCATAGATGCCAAATCAGGAACTTCAGGAGCAGGCCGTGGCGCAAAAGTGGACAATCTGTTCTGTGAAGTCAATGAGAATATGAAAGCATATGGAGTAGCCACTCACAGACATACACCTGAGATAGAGGAACAGCTTGGTTATGCGTGCGGCAAACAGCTCAAATTGAACTTTACTCCGCATCTGGTTCCCATGAACAGAGGTATCCTGGCAACAGCATATGCATCTTTGAAAGAAGAGGTAACTTATGAACAGGTAAAAGCTGTTTATGATAAATATTATGACAATGAAAAATTTGTCCGGGTACTTGATAAAGATGTATGTCCACAGACAAAATGGGTTGAGGGCAGCAATTTTGTAGATGTTAACTTCAAGATCGATCCAAGAACAAACCGTATCATAATGATGGGAGCGATAGACAATCTGGTCAAAGGTGCAGCAGGACAGGCGGTTCAGAACATGAACCTGATGTTTGGATTCAAGGAAAGTGAAGGACTCGAGCTTGTACCGATGTTCCCGTAAAGACAAGACAGACAAATGAAAGGCAGGAGGAGAAATCATATGAAAATAATAGATGGAGGCGTGACAGCCGCAAAAGGATTCTTAGCAGCAGGACTGGCAGCAGGGATCAAAAAAGGAAATACAAAGGACATGGCGCTTGTATATAGTGAAAAACCATGCGTGGCAGCAGGAACATTTACCACAAATGTAGTAAAGGCAGCACCAGTCAAATGGGATCAGCATATCGTCTATGATGAGCCAACTGCACAGGCGATCGTATGCAACAGCGGTGTGGCAAATGCTTGTACTGGTGAAGAAGGATATTCTTATTGCAAGGAAACTGCAAAGATAGCAGCAGAAGAACTGAAGATTTCAGAAAATGCAGTTCTGGTAGCATCTACAGGTGTGATTGGAAAACAGCTGCCCATGGATCTGATGGGACAGGGCGTACGTAATCTGGTACCGTTGTTATCACCAACCTTGGAGGCAGGTGCACTGGCAGCACAGTCGATCATGACTACAGATACGATTTCAAAGGAAGTTGCAGTTACTCTCGAGATGGGTGGAAAAACAGTAACATTAGGCGGAATGTGCAAAGGATCAGGAATGATCCATCCGAATATGTGCACGATGCTGGGATTTGTGACAACAGACGCAGCTATTTCTAAAGAAATGCTCCAGAAAGCTCTCAGTGAAGTAGTAAAAGACAGCTTTAACATGATCTCTGTGGACGGCGACACATCCACCAATGACACAGTACTTCTTCTGGCAAACGGTCTGGCTGGAAATCCAGAAGTAACAGAAGAAAATGAGGATTACAAAGCATTTTTGGAAGCATTGATGTATGTAAATACATGTCTTGCCAAGAAAATAGCAGGAGATGGAGAAGGTGCTACAGCACTTTTTGAAGTAAAGGTGATCGGAGCCGAGAGTAAGGAACAGGCAGTGACTCTTAGTAAGTCGATCGTTACCTCCAGCCTTACAAAAGCCGCTATCTACGGACATGATGCTAACTGGGGACGTATCCTGTGTGCGATGGGATACTCAGGAGCGCAGTTTGATCCGGAGAAAGTGGATCTGTTCTTTGAGAGTGCAGCTGGAAAGATCAAAATCATAGAAAATGGTGTGGCAACAGATTATAGTGAAGATACAGCAACAAAGATCCTGTCCGAAAAAGAAGTAACAGCTATTGCCGATGTGAAGATGGGCGATGCCGAAGCAACTGCCTGGGGTTGTGATCTGACCTACGATTATATCAAGATTAATGCGGATTACCGTTCATAAATAGGAGGAGAAATGTGATGGTCAACTCGGAATTTTTACAAAAAGCGGAAGTGCTCATTGAGGCGCTGCCATATATCCAGCGCTTTAATCGTAAGATCATAGTAGTCAAATACGGTGGAAGCGCTATGGTAGATGAGAACCTGAAACGTCAGGTGATCCAGGATGTGGTACTTTTGAAATTGGTTGGGTTCAAACCGATCATCGTACATGGCGGAGGAAAAGAAATCAGCCGCTGGGTAGGAAAAGTGGGTATGGAACCTAAGTTTATCAATGGACTTCGTGTAACAGACAAGGATACGATGGAAGTTGCAGAGATGGTTCTTGGCAAGGTGAATAAAGAACTAGTAACCCTGGTAGAGTCTCTGGGAGTAAAAGCCGTGGGAATCAGCGGAAAAGATGGTGCTCTGCTGAATGTGGAAAAGAAATATTCCAACGGAGAAGATATCGGATATGTGGGAAATATTACTAAGGTAAATCCTAAGATCATCTATGATCTTTTAGAAAAAGATTTTCTTCCGATCGTATGTCCGGTAGGAATGGATAAAGATTTTAATACTTATAATATCAATGCGGATGACGCTGCCTGTGCGATCGCAAAAGCAGTAAGTGCAGAAAAATTAGCTTTTCTTACAGATATCGAAGGTGTATACCTGGATCCGAAGGACCCATCTACTTTGCTTTCCAAGCTGTTTGTGAAGGAAGCAAAAGAACTGATCGATAATGGAAATGTGGGCGGCGGTATGATACCGAAACTTCAAAATTGCATCGATGCCATCGAGGAGGGCGTATCCAGAGTACATATTCTGGATGGACGTATTCCACACTGCCTGCTTCTTGAGATATTTACAAATAAGGGTATCGGAACTGCTATTTTAAGAAAGGATGAGATAAAAGAATATGACGTACAGTAAAGATTATATGGAACGTGCAGAACAGGTGATTTTGCATACTTACAATAGATTTCAGATTGTTCTTGAAAAAGGCAAAGGAGTTCACCTTTACGATGTGGATGGAAAAGAATATCTGGACTTTGCAGCAGGTATCGCTGTATTTGCTTTGGGTTATAATAATCCGGCATACAGTCAGGCACTAAAAGATCAGATAGATAAAGTGATACATACATCAAACCTGTATTATAATGTACCAATGATAGAAGCTGCTGAGAAACTGACAAAAGCATCAGGCTTGTCAAAAGTTTTCTTTACAAACAGTGGTACAGAAGCAATAGAGGGAGCCATCAAGGTGGCCCGTAAGTATGCATATCTAAAAGATGGATGTACAGACCACGAGATCATAGCTATGGATCATTCCTTCCATGGAAGAAGTCTGGGGGCACTGTCTGTTACAGGAAATACTCATTATCAGGAGGCTTTCAAGCCACTGATCGGTGGAGTGAAATTTGCCCAGTTTAATGATCTTGAGAGTGTAAAAGCTCAGATCACAGATAAAACCTGTGCGATCATCATGGAAACTGTTCAGGGAGAAGGCGGAATCTACCCGGCAGAACCGGAATTCATCAAAGGTGTGAGGAAGATATGTGATGAGAAGGATATCTTGCTCATTCTGGATGAGATCCAGTGTGGTATGGGAAGAACAGGAGATATGTTTGCCTGTCAGGCCTATGATGTCCTTCCGGATGTGATGACCTGTGCAAAGGCTCTTGGATGTGGTGTGCCGGTAGGTGCATTCGTGTTAAATGAAAAAACAGCCAATGCATCTTTAGTTCCTGGCGACCATGGAACAACTTATGGAGGAAATCCATTTGCCTGTGCGGCAGTCAGCAAGGTGTTTGACCTTTATGAAGAAGAAAAAATCATAGAGCATGTGCGCGAGATCACACCTTATCTTGAGGAAAAACTGGATGCTCTTGTGGAAAAATACGATTTTATTGTCGCAAGACGTGGAAAAGGTTTGATGCAGGGACTGGTTATGGATCCAAAACCAGTTGGAGAAGTAGTAAATAAGGCAATCGAAAACGGTTTGCTGGTAATATCGGCAGGAAGCAATGTACTGCGTCTTGTACCACCTCTCGTTATTACGAAAGAGGATATAGATGAAATGATCGAGAAACTTGAGAAGAGTTTATCTGTGTAGACGATTTCTATGCAAAAGAGCGCATCAAAAGCTTGAATGAAAATATATTATGTCTAAATGTATAAGCAGAAAAAGCAGCTTCATATCAATGTGAAGCTGCTTTTTTCTGCTTATTTGCCTGTTATTCCTCTTCTTTTCGAAACTGTAAGGGACTTTGCCCATAAGTGCTCCGAAAAAGGGAAGCAAAAGTATTTGCCCTTTGAAAACCGCACAAATACGCGATTCTTTGTATGGACAGATCGGTAGTTTCCAGAAGGTGTTTTGCATTGGAAAGCCGCAGTTTTGAGAGATACTGGTGAGGAGAGAGCCCTATGGTCTTTTTAAATGAAGATATAAAATAAGTGGGTGTCACTCCGCACATATCAGCCAGTCCGTCTATCGTCAGTGGCTCAGTATAATGAGCACTGATATAAGCAGCAATCTGAGCCATCCCTTTTTGATAGGTGTAAGCAGAATCTTTCCGGGTGCGGCTGTAAGTTAAGCCTGCTTCCGCAAGAGAGGAGGCAAGAAGATAGGAAAGAGCCTGCAGTTTATCCGGGTCATGAAAATCATCCCGGATAAACTCATTTTTAAAATGCTGAAGATAGGTTTTGATATCTTCCGTGAGAGGAATCCGGCCGATGAACTTCCAGCCACTATATTTTTTTCGTGCTAATAAATTATCAAAAAAGATTTGATCGATCACAATATTGTCGTGAGGTGTATTGGCTATCTGGAACTTTGTACCATGGATGACCAATGGATTCGTGGGATAAACATAGCCATTTTCCCCAAAATAAGTTTTGCCATCGAGAATCAGCAGAGGAATCGGTCCATATGGAATCAGGAATTCATACTCGCAGTGGGCGTGATGAAAGGAAATGGTTTTTTGCCCATGCTGTATTCCGGTGGCAGCTATAGATAAAACTTCATTATAATAATGCAGACATTGTGTTTCGAGAAAAGAAGGGTCAGGGTGGTGGGCTGCGAACAGGTGATCAAAAGAGTTTGGCATGGGAACCTCCTTTCCCGTAAGTGTAAGCGCAACTTTAGATAAATACAATAGAACAAAACAGAATTTCACTGATATTTTTTATAATTATAACACAAATCAAATTAATGAAAAATAAAATTCAGAAAATTATCATAATATCGGAATGCTATGTTGGAAGTTTGCGAACTGTTTTGTTTTGGATGTTTTTTTATTATAATGAAAATAAGATAAGGTGAAAAACACGGAGAGAGGAGGAATCAATATGGCAGGTGATTTGTTTGGAGGTTTGGGAGGATTAATGAAAGGCTTGTCAAGCTTTATGCCTCAGGATGATCCGGCTGTAAAACTTCTAAATGTACAGACCGAGGTTTCACAGCTTAAAAGTGATGAGCAGGCAGTTTTGGCAGAGATTGGTCAGGCAGCACTGGATACTTATGGAATAGAAAGTTTTGGAGAAAAGGGTGAAAAGCTTCTTTATATTCGTAAAAGTCTGGAATCAGCCAGTCAGAAGCTGAATCAGGCAAAAACAGAAAAAGAAGAAGTTGAAGCACAGAAAAAGAAACAGGATGCGGAGAGGACTTGTCCTGAGTGTGGTACACTCAACCCGGAGGGAACCAGATTTTGTCAGGAATGTGGGGCAAGGCTGGGAGCAAAAGAGAAACGGATCTGTCCTGAGTGTGGAGGTCAGGTAGAGGATGGTATCCGGTTCTGTGGTGAATGTGGTCACAGAATGGAGGAATAAGTATGGCATTTTATAAGCAAAATTGTATGCAATGCAATTCCCTTATTGAGCGGGATGCAGAATTTTGTCCGGTTTGCGGAAGCCATAGCCCGTTCGGATACAAATGTCCATCCTGTTTGAGAAAGATAGGAAAAGAAGAGAAAATATGCAGTGGGTGTGGACGAGCTTTGTATATTCCGTGTCCGCATTGTGGAGAGCTTACTTTTGTACAGGAGATGTGCCAACATTGTAAGAAATCGCTGATGATAGTCTGTCAGAATCCACGCTGCAAGAAACCACAGTTTTTTGAAAATAGAAAATGCACTGGGTGCGGGAAGAAAATAAGGGGGTGAATGATATGCTGAAATCATTTACAAGAAATTATGAGGATAATTCCACTGAAGCGGGGTTTCAGTTTACTTTTTACTGTGATATCTGTCACGATGGATATAAGACGTCATTTATAGAAGCAGAGACATACAAAAAGCAAAAAGGTCTGAAGAATCTGACCAGGGGTGCGGGTGTACTGGGAAGCCTTCTGGGAGGAAGAGCAAGTAATCTGGGCTGGGGGATACAAAGAGGCGGAGATATACTTTCTGAAAGATTTGAAAATAGAAGCCCAGAGTGGATGAAAGAACACGAGATGGCATTTGAATTGGCACAAAATGAGGCACAGCAGCATTTCCACAGATGTCATTCCTGTCAGAAATGGGTGTGCGATGCAGATTATAATGAGGATGAAGGTCTTTGCATCGAGTGTGCCCCCAGACAGGAGGTCTATGTTGCTAAAGCAAGAGCAGAGGCTATGAAAAGGAATATTGACGAAAAGGCAGAACAATCAACTGTCTGGAGTGGAGAGATTGAGAGCAAGACCACGATTTGCCCTGTTTGCGGGAAACCTGCTGGAAATGGAAAGTTCTGCAACAATTGTGGTGCGTCGTTAGCATTAAAAAAATGTCCGGCGTGCGGAAAGGAAAACGCACAAAGTGTAAAATTCTGTAATTACTGCGGAGCGTCAATGACAGAACCGGCAGAAAAAATATGTCCGGGTTGCGGAGCGAAGATAGCAGCAGGCAAGCGGTTTTGCGGAGAGTGTGGAACAAAGGTTGAGTAATATAAGTAAGACGAGACCGCCTGCGAGTGACAAAAGACGATGGCAGGAAGTGGAAAGTATCTGTTCAAAGGCTGATATCATGCGAAATATGCTATTTAGCACAGGGCGAACAGCAACATGAAAAAACTGCCATCGTCAACCTTGACAAATTTTTTTTGAATGCTATAATTATTTCATTAATAAGAAAACACGCTGAAGAGACGAGTAAGCTGGGAAATGTTACAGAGAGAGATGGATATTGCTGGAACCATCTTAACGGGAACCATCTGAAAACTACCTCTGAGTGACCCCAATCCGGTCCGGTGACTCCGTTATCGTCATAAAATGAAGTGGTTTTACGTTCCTTCGGGAACTGACAAAGAGGGTGGAACCGCGAGTAAAGAAGTCTTTACCCGTCCCTTGCAACGATGTGTGCAGGGGATGGGTAAGGACTTTTTTACATGCAAAAAAGAAAAGGAGAAAAATATGGATAAGATCAAAGCTTTTTTTGCAAAGGACTGGACAATGGAAGAGAAGGTATTACTTTCTCTGACCGCATTATTTGGAGGAATTATTTTGGGCATCTTATTTGCTCCTGTTCGCAGCATCAACTGCGGAAATAATAGCGGGAACAGCGGATTATCAAAGGAAGATATGGCAAACATGGAAGGAGAAGAAGAATGATCATCACATTAAAAGACGGTTCAAAAAAAGAATATGACGGCGCAAGATCAATTTTTGAAATTGCTCAGGATATAAGCGAGGGATTGGCAAGAGCAGCTACAGCAGCAGAAGTGAATGGTGAAGTAAAGGATCTTAGGACGGTGATCGAGGATGACTGTGAGCTTAGTATCCTGACAGCAAATGACCCGAAAGGTCTTGCAGCACTTCGTCATACAACATCTCATGTGCTGGCAGAAGCGGTAAAGAGATTATATCCAAATGCAAAACTTGCAATTGGACCTTCTATCGACACAGGATTTTATTATGATTTTGAGAGCGATTCTTTCTCAAGAGAAGATCTTGATGCAATTGAAAAAGAAATGAAAAAAATCATCAAGGAAGGTGCAAAACTTGAGCGATTTGAACTTCCAAGAGAAAAAGCAATCGCATTTATGGAAGAAAAAGGCGAGCCATATAAGGTAGAACTGATTCGTGATCTGCCGGAAGATGCCATCATTTCCTTCTATTCCCAGGGTGAGTTTACTGACCTTTGCGCAGGACCTCATCTGATGAGCACAAAAGGAATCAAAGCATTTAAACTGACATCTTCTTCAGGTGCATACTGGAGAGGAAACGAGAAAAATAAGATGCTTGCCCGTATCTACGGTACTGCATTTGCAAAGAAAGATGAATTGAATGAACATCTGAAACAGATGGAAGAAGCGAAGAAACGTGACCATAACAAACTGGGAAGAGACATGGAGCTTTTTGCAACGGTGGATGTTATCGGACAGGGTCTTCCGCTCCTGATGCCAAAGGGCGCATCGATGATCCAGACGATGCAAAGATGGATCGAGGATGAAGAGGAACGCCGCGGTTACATGAGAACAAAGACACCTTTGATGGCCAAGAAAGATCTGTATGTTATCTCAGATCATTGGGATCACTACAAAGAAGGAATGTTTGTCTTGGGAGATGAGGAGAAAGAAGGAGAAGAAGTCTTTGCTCTTCGCCCTATGACATGCCCATTCCAGTACTATGTGTATAAACAGTCACCAAAGAGTTACCGTGACCTGCCATGTCGTTATGGTGAGACATCCACACTCTTTAGAAATGAAGATTCCGGTGAGATGCATGGATTGACCCGTGTGCGTCAGTTTACGATTTCTGAGGGACATCTGGTCGTTCGCCCGGATCAGGTAGAAGATGAGTTCAGAGGATGCGTGGATCTTGCAAAGTATTGCCTGGAAACTCTGGGTCTTGAAGGTGATGTGACTTATGAACTTTCTCTGGCAGATCCGGATAACATGGACAAATATCTTGGTAACCGCGAACTTTGGGATGAAGTTGAAAATAATATGCGTCAGATCCTGAACCATATTGGGATCAAGTATACAGAGGTTACAGGCGAAGCTGCATTCTACGGACCAAAGCTTGATATCCAGGCAAAAAATGTATATGGAAAACAGGATACGATGATCACGATCCAGCTGGATATGTTCCTTGCAGAACGTTTTGATATGACTTTTGTAGATAAAGATGGCGAGAAAAAACGTCCATATATCATTCACAGAACTTCTATAGGATGTTATGAGAGAACATTGGCATGGCTGATTGAAAAATATGCAGGCAAGTT
Source organism: Clostridia bacterium (assembly GCA_009929525.1). Lineage (GTDB taxonomy): Bacteria > Bacillota > Clostridia > Lachnospirales > Lachnospiraceae > Oliverpabstia. The sequence goes on from SAAH01000060.1 coordinate 16,408, forward strand.
CCCGACATGGCTGTGTCCGGAGCAGGTAAGAATCCTTCCTATCTCAGAGAAATTCCATGATTACGGAGCAAAGGTTCTGGAAAAATTGAGAGCAAACGGAATCAAGGCTACGATGGATGAGAGAGCGGAGAAGATAGGATACAAGATCCGTGAGGCGCGTCTTGCAAAGCTTCCATATATGTTGGTTGTAGGAGCACAGGAAGAAGAGCAGAATGTGGTTGCAGTCAGAAGCCGTTTCCTTGGTGATGAGGGACAGAAGAATCTGGATGAATTTATCGATGCAATCTGCAAAGAAATCCGTACAAAAGAAATCCGTCAGGAAATGACAGAAGAAGGCAAATAAAATGATTTGAGATTGCCCGGTTTTTTGAAAATATAAAGTTAAAAAGAAAACGGTCAAGAAAACGAATAAAAAAAGCAGGCACGCACATACTAACCGGGAAAGAAAAAGGAGGTATGTGTGATGCCAATATTAAAATGTACAGCAGTAAAATGTGTGTATAATCAGGAAAAGCTTTGTTCCAAAGGAGATATTGAAGTACGGGGAGATCATGCCAAATCGGTGGATGATACCTGCTGTTCCAGCTTTCGAGAGCGGTCTGGAGACAGAAACGAATATGAGCAGAGCTGTGGATGCGGATGTAAAACTATCGATGTGGGGTGCTCTGCTCACAAGTGTACATTCAATGAGGATGAAGAATGTTCAGCAGATGCGATTCATATTAATGGTTCTAATGCCTGCGATTGTGATGAGACCTGCTGCGGAACATTCCGGGAAAAATAAAACAAAAAGTATCCCCGAGATCAAATGATCCCGGGGATACTTTCTGTTTTATATAGTTACGGTAGCAAATTGTTATGCTTATGGACCTGCAGGTCTTTTAGGAAAAAGAAACAGGTACCTGAAATGGCTGATCAATCTGTACACCGTCTACATATACGATCACTTCCTGACAGGAAGCACTTACACCATATGCAATAGATGCTGTGATAGGGTCACCGCCAACTTCAGAAATATTTGGTGAGATCAGACTCTGCAGGTAATACGGATCGCAGACAGTTTCGCCGTCAAGCAGCTGGAAACTCATCTGATCATAAAGAATAGGTTCTTCCAGTGCAAGATTCTGATAAGTGTAAGTGATCACAACAACCTTTTCGGGATTGGACGGATCATATTCACTTCTCTCATCGGTTACTTCTACACTGTCGATAGAGAAGGAAGCTACCTCCTGACCGTCCTGCAGCAGGGAGACCTTATCACCAACTTGATAGCTTGTGGCTTCACCAAGATTCTCAGGATAAACCTGATTTGGAGTGGCTTCTGTCTGGATATCTTCAGGTGATTCACTGGTAAGTCCATCAACAGCTACATCACTGTCAATTAACTTGGAATCAAGTACAGCAATATCTTCTTCTGAGACAGACCAGGAATCATCATCGGAAGCCAGAAGAGTAACAGTAAGTTCTTCCGGATCAGTATAAGTGACATTATCAAATGCTTCCTGATAAATACCTAACATTGCTTGTGCATATGCAGTTGTAGGATTCTCAGCAGAGACATCCGCACCGCTGTAGATATCGTTGCCCATTTGGGCGATGATTGCCTCTGCCTGTGTATAAAGCTCCATTTTCTGAGCAGAAATCGTTACGGTATAGTTATCACCATCTTTTTTGGCATCCTTCACTTCATACTTAAAACCAGCGAGAATACTTTTCCAAAGATCCGTATAACTTTGGTTGAGGTCAGGCGGTACGATCTCACTGCCAGGTGCTTCTGTGTTGCTTCCAAGAACTGAAGATATCCATTTGCTCAGATTGTCTTCATAGGTGGAAGTGACAGCTGTTTCCTCTTGACCGGAAAGTTCAGCGTAGGAAGCAGATTCACCTTTATAGATGGAATCCAGATATGCAGTGCTGTATGCAGCTGCATCAAACTCCTCTTTTTCAGGTGTACTTGATGAACAGCCGACGGCAGATAACATCAGGACACATGCGCCCATGATGGGAAGCATTGATTTTATTTTCATATGATACATCTCCTTTTAAAATCACTCAGATATTACGCTACTGCAAGAAGTGCATTTTCCAAAGACGCAAGATCATCAGTGTTTGGTGTGTATACCTTATCATTTAATTCGATACGAATATCCATGGAAGCTTCTTCACCATAAGTTACTTCGCTCAGAGTGTTAAGAATACAGTCTTTATAAAGCACAATGATCTCTTCCTGTAATGCAGCATCGTCTGGAATCTCTTCACCGTTGGCGGCTTTTTCTGAATATGTGTTTGTAAGGTTATTTACTTCTTCCTGAAAAGAAGCAGTCGCATCCTCGAAAAGATTCATAGGTTTATAAGTTACAGAAACAATATAGGAATCATCTTCCTGTTTTGCTGCTTCGCCTACAGTATAATCTGCTTTGGCATAAATTTGTGCAAATAAATCTTCAAATTCAGGTTTCAGTTCTTCTGACATTTCGAAAGAAGCAAGCATTGCATCCATGTTGCTGTCGATACCATCCTGAAACAACTGTTCAGCTTCTTCTTTGGAGCCGATTTTTTGCTCTAAAAATGCGGTGCTGTCATGCTTGTAGCTATTGTCAAGGATAGCTTTCAAATATTCGCTGGCGTTGAATGCAGTTCCGCAGCCGGCAAATGCCATAACGAGCATTACGGTTGACAGTAACAGTGTGATTACCTTTTTCATTTTTTTCATGTATTTATCCTCCTTGATATACGTTCTCCATTATATCAGATTTGAGGAGATATACAAGTTAAGAACAGGAAAATACAGAAGGATTAAAGAAAATGTAAGAAATCTATGAAAATATAACTTGACATAGACATTCACATATGGTAAATTATACAGGTATGAAAAAACAAAGAAGAGTATCCGCTCTCACCTTAGCGCAGTTAAGTGACTATGGTTAATAAGAATCAATAAGGTAAACAATCTTATGATATTATTGCGGGTAGTCGGTCTATCTGCTTTTTTTATGCAGTATGTTACAGGACGAGATGTGAGAGCATAGGTCCAAATGCGATTCGCAGACAAGGTTTTATAATGGAGGTGTACTACTATTAGCGATTATATGATTAATGAGCAGATCAGAGACAGAGAGATACGTCTGATCGGCGAAAATGGGGAACAGTTGGGAATTGTGGCTGTTAAAGAGGCAATGAAACTTGCACAAGATGCAAATCTGGATCTGGTAAAGGTTGCTCCTACGGCTAAGCCGCCGGTATGCAAGATCATCGATTATGGAAAGTTCAGATATGAGATGGCCAGAAAAGAAAAAGAAGCTAAGAAAAAACAGCGTACTATCGAAGTGAAAGAAGTTCGCCTTTCTCCCAATATTGATACAAATGACTTGAATACAAAAGTTGGTGCTGCCAGAAAGTTCATATCCAAGGGTGATAAAGTAAAAGTTACTTTAAGATTCCGAGGAAGAGAGATGGCACACATGTACAGCAGTAAGTACATTCTGGACGAATTCGCTGAAAAACTGTCAGATATTGCAGTTATAGAAAAGGCACCGAAGGTAGAAGGCAGAAGCATGACTATGTTTTTAACTGAAAAACGTTAAAATATAGAACAGTAAAATCAAGGAGGAACATAAAATGCCAAAAATTAAAACAAGCAGAGCAGCTGCTAAACGTTTCAAAACTACAGGTACAGGTAAAATCGTAAGAAATAAAGCTTATAAGAGCCATATCTTAACTAAAAAATCTCAGAAAAGAAAAAGAAATCTTAGAAAAGCTACAGTTCTGGACCAGACAAACGTTAAGAACATGAAGAAAATCTTACCGTATTTATAAGATTGAACTTAAGGAGGAAAATAAGAAATGGCAAGAATTAAAGGCGGTTTAAACGCAAAGAAAAGACACAATAGAGTTCTGAAACTGGCTAAAGGTTACAGAGGAGCAAGATCAAAACAGTATAGAGTTGCAAAACAGTCTGTTATGCGTGCACTTACAAGTGCTTATGCAGGAAGAAAGCAGAAAAAACGTCAGTTCAGACAGCTCTGGATCGCACGTATCAATGCAGCATCCAGAATGAATGGTCTGTCATACAGCAAGTTCATGTATGGACTGAAATTAGCTAACATCGACCTGAACAGAAAAGTTCTGGCTGACATGGCTATCAATGATGCAGAAGGATTTGCTACACTGGCAGAGCTGGCAAAAAGCAAACTTGCATAATTAAAAAAATATAAGATTCCGAAGGGTTATCCTTTCGGAATCTTTTTTATTGTCTCATCATAATTATTTATAAAATGGATCAGGCAGGTTTTCTTTGAAGAGGAAGACGAAATATTATACGAATACGAAGCTGTTTGTGATACTCCTTGCGGCTATGCTGCTTTGCTATTTTTCAAAGTTTAAGGAAAGACAATATAATATAGAAGAAATTTTTTCTGAGGAACAGAGTGAGCCTCCAAAGATCGCACTGACATTTGATGATGGTCCCAGTATTTATACAGAGGATCTTTCAGAGGGATTAAAGGAAAGAAAAGTCAAGGCATCCTTTTTTCTTTTGGGAATGAATATCGAGGGGAATGAGAAAGCAGTGAAAAAGCTACAGGAGGATGGTCACCTGCTGGCGAACCACTCCTATCATCATGTACAGCTGAATAAGTTGCCGACAAGTGAGGCATGTCAGGAAATACTAAAGACGAATAACCGTATTTTTGAGATCACGGGCAATTATCCTATGTATGTCAGGCCACCCTTTGGTGAATGGAGTGATCAACTGGACTGTGGTGTAGAGATGATTCCTATCTTCTGGACGATCGATTCGCTGGATTGGAAGATACAAAATACAGAGAAAATCGTAAAAAAGATTTTGGATGAGGTGGAAGAAGGAGATATCATATTGATGCATGACGGATACAAAACGTCGGTGGAAGCTGCATTTAGGATTGTGGATGAACTGCAAAAGGACGGGTATGAATTTGTTACGGCAGATCAGATGATCATGGAGTAAGTCAAAGGAGCAGGAGCGAAAAGCAGAAGGTTAAGTAGGGCTTGAGAGAAGTCAGAACTTCTGCTACAATGACAGGAGAACAAAAGTTTGCCATAGGAGAATAATAATGGATTTATTTGATTATATGAAAGAAACAACACTGGAGAATGAATCTCCACTGGCTTCAAGGATGCGTCCGATGACTCTTGAGGAGGTTGTAGGCCAGGAGCATATCATAGGAAAAGACAAATTACTATATCGTGCGATCAAAGCGGATAAGTTAAGCTCGATCATATTCTATGGACCTCCCGGAACAGGGAAAACAACCCTTGCCAAGGTCATAGCGAATACTACCAGTGCGGATTTTACCCAGCTGAATGCTACAACAGCGGGAAAAAAGGACATGGAAGCAGTTGTGAAGGAAGCTGGTGAACGTCTTGGCATGTATGGGAAAAAGACTATACTTTTTGTAGATGAGATCCACAGGTTTAATAAAGGACAGCAGGATTATCTTTTGCCGTTCGTGGAAGATGGGACCTTGATACTGATAGGGGCAACCACGGAGAATCCATATTTTGAAGTGAATGGTGCTTTGATATCCCGTTCTATTATATTTGAATTGAAGTCATTGGAAAAAAGCGACATAAAAAAACTACTTATCAGAGCAGTGACGGATAAAGAGAAAGGTCTGGGAAGTTATGAAGCAGAATTGGCGGAGGATGCTTTGGAATTTTTAGCAGACATCTCAGGCGGAGATGCAAGAGCTGCTCTCAATGCCATAGAGCTGGGTGTTTTGACGACTGCGAGAGGGCAGGATGGGAAGATCCATATAGATCTTGCCACCGCATCCGAATGTATACAAAAAAGAGTCGTAAGGTATGATAAGACAGGTGATCAGCATTATGACACAATCTCAGCATTTATCAAAAGTATGAGGGGATCTGATCCGGATGCAGCCATCTATTATCTTGCAAAGATGTTATATGCGGGAGAAGATATCAAGTTTATATCCAGAAGGATCATGATAAGCGCAGCAGAAGATGTGGGACTGGCGGATCCGCAGGCACTTGTTGTGGCAACTGCTGCAGCGCAGGCAGTAGAAAGGATAGGCATGCCGGAAGCACAGATCATACTTGCGGAAGCAGTCAACTATATCGCGACTGCGCCAAAAAGCAACGCTTCCTGTCTGTCGATCGGAGCGGCAATGGAATCAGTCAGAGATAAAAAAACAACCGTTCCGCCACACCTGCAGGATGCACACTACAAGGGTTCTGCAAAGCTGGGGCACGGTGTAGGTTACAAATATGCTCATGATTATCCGGAGCATTATGTAAAACAACAGTACCTGCCGACAGAAATTGAGCATGAGAGCTTTTATCATCCGACAAAACTGGGATATGAAAAGCTGGCAGGGGAACGGCTGGAACGATTGAGAAAACGCGAAGAATAGATACAATAATCATAGTATCAATAAAGAAGAATCAGGATAAAGTCTCCATCAGGTAGGCATATATTTCCTGGTTCTTTTTTGACCAATGGCTGGAAAAACTCTTAGCCATTTCTTCAGTGGGAAGAGTGATCTCCAGGTTAAGAAGTACAGTTTTCTTTTCCCGGACCTGGCATTGGACCACATATTCCTGCTCAGGTGTACGATAGTATTCTGCGATGATCGAATTATCATTTCGCATTTCATAATTATGTTCTGTCAGATAAGTGTTGATCTCCAGACGTATCTCATCGGACATATTTTTCTTGAAATAAGTCAGAGTTTTTTCTCCATCAGAGGTTGTCTGATAACAGATACTGTTTCCCTGTTTCTTTTCTTCGATAAGATTGCTTTCGAGCAGATCGTGTATAGTTTGCTGCACGTGAAAATAGGTCGTATATTCTTTGTCCAGAAAGAAATTGGTGATCTGGCTGTTGGACAGAGGGAAATCCACCTGTTCCAACATATAAAGAATAATCATTTTGTAAAGAGTAGAAGATTTTTCAATCATTGATGCTCCTCCTTATAATACTTTCCCTGCCAGGTGTCCTGCAGCTTCATGCGATGATGAAGTTCATTGAGTACGGTGCGTTTCGCACTGCTCCACTGGGGTGCTATCAAAAGTTCCTTGGGACCGTCACCAGTCACACGGTGGATAACAATATCTGGAGAAAGGTGTTCCAGACAAGATATCACAAGATCCAGATAATCGTCCATGGAAAGGGCCTGAAACTTGCCTGACAGATAATCATTTGCCAGATCAGTTCCGCTCAATATGTGTAAAAGCTGCATCTTGATACCCTGGATAGGCTGGGTGTTAAGATAAGATATCGTTTGCAGGACTTTTTCCTTCGATTCGCCGGGAAGTCCAAGAATCGTATGAACAATGACCTCCAGATTCCTGTCACGAAGATTTTTTACGGAGTTTTCAAAGCAGGAAAGGGGATAACCTCGCCGGATATAGCGGGCAGTTTCCTCGTGGATCGTTTGAAGCCCCAGCTCTATCCATACAGGTTTTTCTTTGTTCAATGTTTCTAAAAGATCCAGGACGTCATCACCAAGACAGTCAGGGCGTGTACCAATGCTAAGTGCAACGATATCGGGGTGGGAAATGGCCTTTGTGAAAATATCACGCAGATATTCGACTGGGGCATAGGTGTTTGTATACGCCTGAAAGTAGGCAATGAACTTATTTACCGGGCGCTTTTTACAGATAAGGCTGCGCTGTTGCTCAATCTGGGTATCAATATCAAGAGCGGCATCGGCAGCAAAATCCCCAGAACCGCCTGCACTGCAAAATATACAGCCGCTGTTTCCAAGTTTACCGTCTCTGTTTGGGCAGGTCATACCGCCATTTAATGAAAGTTTATATACTTTTTCACTGAAGCATTCTTTCAACATGTAGTCGAGAGAGTGGTATGGCTTTTCCAGCCATTTCATAGATACACACATCCTTTAATCCTGTAAGAACAGGCTTTTCCTTATCATAGCATCAGGAGGAAATGTTTGCAAGCCGTAGTGAGTTCCATCGAAGGGTTTTTGTCCTGGAGACAAAATTTTCAGACATCAAAAAAGGCTGATGTTATAAAATGTAACTACATACATTATAATATATCAGCCTTTTGATTTTGTTATGCCAGATTTTTCACTTGTTCAAGTGCTTTCTTTACAGGGGGAAGCGAAATGAGGATTACAGTGAGGAATCCTTCTGCAAGCAGATAACTGTAGTTGTATATGATCGGATAGGCAACGGCAAGGGACTGCGGAAAGTCCTCAGGCATGTAATCCATCCAATACAGATAGCCGCCCAGGGTGTGGAAGACACCTCGTGCCAGTACCGCCAGGATATAGCCTTTTAAAAGCCCGTTTTTTGATTTTGCAAAGAAACCGGAGATGCCAAGAGCGGCGAAAGCAAGGAAATAGTCACAGCATACCTGGAAAAGTGAAAGAACATAGGGTTCCTGTAAAAACTCCATAATGCCGTAAGTAAGTCCGACCAGAATACCGGTTTTTGGTCCATACCAGTAACCTACCAGCACGATAAACAGCATGCTAAAAGCAGTGACTGATCCGCCAAAGGGAAGGGGCAGGAATTTTATATAGGAAGTGACAAATCCCAGAGCGAGTGCCATGGCACAAAAAGCTAATTGCTTTGCTGACATGGATTTTCGGGAAGTGAACTTTCCGGCAAGGAAAGCAGCGATAAGAAAAATAATGACAGCAGCCACGATACTGACTGCATAACCGGCGACTGTAAGACCGCCTTCAGAGTTGACAAGTAAATTGAACATATAGATTTCCTCCTTTTTCTTTGTGAACAAGAATAGGAAAGATTTCATAAGATCCCTACGTTGGCATTATCCAAATCAGGTATAAGGGTCGAAGTCGTACTTCCTCTCAGCCGGGTGGCTCCCCTTCTTGTTCATATTATATTTTCGTACTGAATGATAGCATTTGTTTGATCAAGTGTCAAGACAAAATATATTCTTGAGTTTCCGCAGTTTTATCCACATAGACCTGAATTAAACCATGTCTTTATAAACAACTTTCAAAAAATGCCCCAAATATAAGGAATCTGATT
>SAAH01000181.1 GCA_009929525.1 Clostridia bacterium
TGGAATACGGAAGAATACATGACCGGCTTTCCGGTCCTTTCTCCTCTATCCGCAGAATGGCTTTCAGAGAAAAAACTCAAGGGTGTAGGATTTGACGCCCTCTCAGCCGATCCTGTGGATTCAGCCGCAAACGAGATCCACAGGATACTTCTCTCAAGCGGGCTTGTGCTGATTGAAAACCTAAGGGATCTGGACAAGGTAGGATACAGGCCATTCTGTATGGCCGCCCTTCCCATTTCGCTGAAGGATCAGGACGGCGGACCCGTAAGGGTGATGGCTGTACTGGAAAAATAACTATAGAAATAAAAGGGGGCGGATGCTCAAGCATCCGCCCCCCTCATTATCTCAGGAAATTAATATCTGATCTTTCGCTGATCCTACTGCCCGCCAAGCCATTTGAAAAGCTCATTATGAAGAGGGCAATTGCAGTTGTTTTTTATATGCTGCAGGTCATAGATCCCGCCGTCGCTTCCTGCGTTTTGATAATACCAGCTGCCGTTGTCTCCGCTGCCGGCTGACTTTCCGGTGGTTCCAAAAATCTTTTTGTTGATATCATTTTCTGAAGAAGCGATCATAAGTTTATAGGATTTATACCAGTCCTTATCCTGTATCTTTGTAAGCTCTTCTGCAGATATCGTCTCCTCAAGGCTAAACAGCTTTCCGTTTGCAGGCATCATTGAGCGGATCTCGTTGATGCTGAATCCGGGGACAAAATCCAGACCATAGACAATTATTGAATCTACTGGATCACGATTGTTCGCAATAACCCCCTTTACCCCTACATATCTTGATCTTGCAGGGTCCGATAAGACGGTCCCCCCCAAAGCATCAGATATCCCGGTATCTGCAATAGTGCTTCCGTCAACATCTGATTCAGATACCCTCGCGTTCAAAGTCCTTTTCCTAATAACAGTAGAATTAGATACGTTTTTCAGAGCATAGAATATTTTTGCAGCAATGTTGATCTGCCTGCTCAATGTTGCCGTCTGAGATGTAGTGTAATAATAATTCTTCACTTTTACGGTGGCTGCAGGTGCAGTAGGGGTGGTATTCGGATTCCCGACAAAATCCCCGAACCACATCGGTTCAGATGCGAAAAATTTGGGACCTATGCACCAGGGATCTCTCTTTTTTATTTCTGACAGCGGATCCCCGGGGTTGAGTGCATCCCAGTTGTCTGTCCTTTTTAGAAATCTTACTCTTAAAATATGGCGGGGATATCCCTTCCCCTGGGCTTCATCATAATATTCAATCACTGTAAACATTACCCGGTAACGGTCGGACCATTGACCATATGTAAAATTACTGTTGGCCAGGTCTCCTGGGTGATAAAAATCAAATCCTCTGTTGTTCATTGACTCATTGTAAATTCCAAGAGGTCTAGGTTCGTTTTTATTGTTCCTATATATCTCTTCTCCGTCTCTGAATTTGGTAACGAAGAAACCATAGGGCCAATGGTATGGTGAACACTGCACAGCGTATCCAACATCCCTAAAATTATTGTCAAGCTCACCATTGACCACTTTCCCAAAATTACTGTTGTTTGATCTTGTGCTTAGGAAGAGGGCTGCTCCGGTTATTTCATTTTTTATTTTCGAATCAAAGACTACGGAGTAGTTAGTAACAGTAATATATGCAGGTATGTCCGAGGCTGATTCCCTTCCCGCCGCCCAGGCACCGTATATTCTGTCGTTGTCAAATTTATCATGCCTCAGCTGCATAACAAATGAGGCTCCGTGTCCCGGCTTGTTTGGTGAATCGATAGTCATTAGAATTTGACTTAAGTTGACATCAAAAACGTTTTGACTCACCTGTGTGGAGACATCTGTAAGGAAAACATCACCGGTACCGCTGGGTGTAGAACTATCAGGGTCAAGGACATCCAGAATTCCTTCAAACTCCTCGCTTGGAGCCTCGACTGCTTTAATGGTGACATACTCGCTCCTTTTTGGAATACCTGAAGCAACTAAGCTGCCGCCTGATGACTTGACTGCCGGGGTAACGCGGCATCTTATCACCCCTACCTCCCAGTCTGTCTCTGTTGCTCCTGTCTTAAGATGGAAAGTTCCCGTAGTATCAAGCACCTTTCCAGTAATTGGATCGCCTCCCGAAACCAGCTGCCAGTAATAACTGTTTCTGTTTAAATCTGTAGGGACGGCCTCAGTAACACTTAGGTCAGCTGAAACGCTTCCGCTTATGAACCATTCTATGATCGATTCATCAGACATCACCTGTGATGTACCCGTCTGGTTGATCAGGTCATATACAGCCTCTATCTTTGTGCCCTTGTGCATTGTCAGTCCGTTGATCTTGATCTTTGTATCATTGTCGTAAAGGTCAAGCCTGTCCAAGTAGAGGCTGGCCCTAATTTTGAGTATCGATCCCCTGAGGTCGCCGGACACAGGGGTTCCTATCTTTTCCGGTTTGTTGTAGAGTGCGCTCTCAACATCAAGGTCAAGTTTCGCGTTAGGATGGTCACTGTTTTTCCCATTTATGCTCATTTTGAATATGTAGTTTTCCTCAATGTCCTCTAAAGCGGCGCGGATCGAGAACTCAAGCTTATCGATGTACTCGGAACCTTCCAGTACTTGATCTCCCTTCGAGTCCCTGTGTACTACAGAACCGTTTGACAAGAATACGTAGTGTATGTCTGCAGAGAGCAAAGCGGGAGCCGGGATGGTTGAATCTGCAGGGAGAAGTTCAATCTGATCAGTAACATTAAGCATGGGGGCTACTATCCTCTTGAAGGAATCTGCAGTGAAGCGCACGCCGCTTATCACGACGGCGTTTGAGTCCGCTTTTGTGAAGAGGTCAAAACCTGAGCTGACTGTAAATGCTATGCCTGCGATAACGATGGTCATCATGACCACGCCTATTAGCAGCTCAACAAGAGTAAATCCGGTTTTGGCAGAGCTTTTCATGGAGTACTCCCCCTCTTGATCAGGTAGATCTCTGTCCCCTCTTTTCCCTCCTGCTTATATCGGTAAAGTGTGAAGGGCACCGCTTTGCTGTTTATAATTATCTGGTCTGCAGCGAGAGGGGTCCCGGAGAGTACAGGGGAAGGCTCCCTGATGATGCCCAGTATCTGATTTTCCACAAGATTCTTGTATTCCTGCTCATTTATGGTCTCTTCCCTGGACTGGGCAACCATTTTCACACCATAGAAAAGGGTGCCTGTCAGTGCAAGGATGCCCACGGTGAAAAGGAGTATGGATACAATTACCTCTACGAAGATCCCTCCGTGCCTCTTCAATTTCCTGCGCTCCATGTGACCGTCTTGGGTGTCGTCGTCAGGTTGATCGTAGTTCTTACCAGAGCGGATCCGCCTTTTACAGAGGATGCCTTTGCCACAACATTTGCCCTCTGGTCATCACCCTTTATCGTTATCTCCACAGTTGCGGAGAAGGTACCGTCGGTTATGACTTTGGACTGAGAAACGATCCCGTTCCTGTTCAATATGCCGAAATTATCCGGGTCCGCCGTCAGTTCATCGGTCACCGCTTTTGCCGCGGTCCTTGCCAGATAGTCGAGCCTTATCTTCTCTATCTGCTCAGTCTGCCAGGCTTCAACACGGAGGGTGTTCCAGGCTATAGAGATAACGACGGCACTTACAAGGGAAAGCACAAGAAACCCTACAAGCACAATGGCTATGAGGGCTGCACCGGGGCGTTTTTCTCTCTTTGTACGATCTACTTTCATATAGACTCCTCCACTTAGAAAGTATAATCGCTTCAATGAATTACATCAATAAGAGAGATTTGCATATAATAATGATTTTTGAGGTTTGATCCCAACAGGATCCTTCCGGCAAAAGCCTATAAAACCGAAAGGATAAGCTCCCTGATCACCTTGCATGCGACCGCAGTCGAGACTCCGCTTTGGTCGTAGTGCGGGGCAAGCTCATTTACATCGCATCCGACTATATCAAGTCCCCTCATGCGGTGGATCGCTGATATCAGGTCCGTGAAAGATACCCCTCCGGGCTCAGGAGTCCCTGTTCCGGGGAATATGGAGGGATCTAGCACATCAAGGTCTACTGTCAGGTAAAGGGGTTTTCCCATAAGCTCATCCAGGACTTCATCCAGGGTCCCGAAATCGTACTTTCTCTGAACAGTGTTCTCCCTGGCCCAGATATCCTCTTCCCTTGTCATCGAACGAATGCCGAACTGATATACCTTGCCCCCGACAAGTTCATGACAGCGCCTTATGACGGTCGCGTGAGAGAGTTTTTCTCCCATGTAATCGTCCCTAAGGTCTGCATGCGCATCAAAGTGGAGGATATTAAGGTCGGGATGCTTTTTTACAATTGCCCTTACAGCTCCCAGGGTGACAAGATGCTCTCCGCCTATCATCAGTGGTAACTTACCATCGAATGCTATCCCTGATGCCGCTTCCTCGATCCTTTCAAGCACTTCGCAGGTGTTGCCGAAGGGAAGGTCAAGCTCTCCGGCATCAAAGACGGAGAGATCCGTAAGATCCCTTTCAAGATAGGGAGAATAAGTCTCTATGCCGTATGATTCGTTGCGGATGGCAGACCCGGCAAATCTGGAACCGGGCCTGTAACTGCACGTGCCGTCAAAGGGAGCGCCGAATATGACAAGATCCGCCTCGTCATAACCGCTTTCGCATCCTATGAAGACCATCGGGGCGTTATTCTTTATCCGCGTCATCAAGGAGTTCCTTAACATATGTCGGTATCGCGAAGCAGCCCTTGTGGAGCTCCGTGTTGTAATACTTGGTCTTTATGCCCAGGCTGTTCCATCTGTCCGCATCAAGATCCTTTATCGGGTCCATTTTCTTGGATGCAAAGCCGAAAAGCCAGTGACCTGACGGATATGTAGGTATGTGCGCCTGGTAGACACGGGTGACGGGGAAGAACTCCCTGATCCTTTTGTGGGCCCTCTTCATCGACATCGCGTAGCTATCGTAGTAGGGGCACTCGTGCTGATTGACGAGGATCCCCTCTTCTGTCAGTGCCTTGTAGCAATTGCCGTAAAATTCTTTTGTGAAGAGTCCTTCTCCCGGACCGAATGGGTCAGTGCTGTCCACTATGATCAGGTCATACATGCTGACCTTGTCACGTACGAACTTGAGCCCGTCTTCGTAGTATATCGTGACTCTCGGGTCAGAGAGCTTTGATGAGGTCTGCGGCATGAACTCAAGACAGGCCTCAACGACCATCTTGTCAATTTCCACCATGTCTATCTTCTCGATCGTACTGTATCT
>SAAH01000182.1 GCA_009929525.1 Clostridia bacterium
ATCATTTGAACAACATCATATCAGTTGTATCAGCAATTTTGCCTTTAAGGCGGGCATTGCTGACCCCGTTGCATATTAGGCAACGGAACGTCTCGCCCGATGGAATTCATCTATATAATATCTGGTGGACTTATGCTCCGAGCGATTGACAGTGACACGGTTCCACACCTGATCCTGGACAATGAGCATTCCCAGCTTCTTCAACTGCTTTCCTAAATCCTTGATGTCAAAACATACGATACGGTTATCCAGTTTCACATTGGTTTTGTGATTAAATACCTTTAGGGAACCATTTACATAGATTTCCAAGGCTGTAGCAATACGCTGTGCCTGTGGTTCCTTCTGGGCACGAAGGCAGCTATATAAGTCACCCAGAACCGGCACGTTCTCTGCCACCGGATGTTCAAAGTATTTCTGATAGACAATCGGCAGGCATCTGTCAATGACGGATTTTTCCTCTGCCTCAATACCATTTCTGGAACCCATGATAAGTTCGCACAGGGAAAGAATAAAATCACTCTTTACACCAAGGGGATTGTCATCATCGCTGTAATCCATGTTGATATCCATGGGATTGATGTAGTCTTTGCTGGTAGGCGAAATATGAATGACCTGCCCGCCAAGTGCATTGACCAGCGGATAATACTCGCCCTCCGGATCTCCGATAATGATATCGTCCTCTGTAACAAAGTAGGCATTGGTAATCTCCCTCTTTGCTGCAAAAGATTTTCCCGAATTATGCACCACTACCCCACAGGCAAGCTGAAAGTTCTGATACTTCGGCACTGTCACATCATACACAGGGACTTCTTTCTCCAAAGTGATGTTCTTCACAGATACGACCCTATGCTTTGGAATCAGTTCCATATCTGCTTTCAAATTCTGCGCTTCCATATACCCTGCGGACTGGGTAAGAAACCAGTGGTCGGGAGTACAGCGCACCTTATCTCCTGTCTCTAATAAGACCTCTACCAGATTTCTGGTATGCTTCACGATCTTAACGTCCAAACCATCCGCTTCCACCATGTGCTGCGTTGGGAAATCAAAACTTTTCAGTCGGACCTTTTCCCTTCGCTGGGCCAACTGTTCAAAAGTAATCGCCATACCGTCTGCTAAACGGATTTTCGTATCTCCTGTAAAACACCCCGGTGTACCAAGAATCAGACCATTAGGATTCTTCAGTTTCTTTCGATCCACCATAATCATGTTGTTGGACAACGCATTTAAGCCGTAATACAAAGACTCTCCCGGCATGAACAATTCCTGGGTGGTAAATGGCACGAAAATAGCAGTGGACGTCGTGGTCAATGCCCGTTTTATCGGTACATGGTTGACCCCAAGTGGTACACTGCTCATCAATCCTTCTTCCTGCAGATAATCCAGTCTGCGCAGAACACAGTTATATTTCTGCGCCACACCTGCTGTCTGGAACACTGCATTATCCAGTTCCTGCTTACTGTCTGCGGTATTTAAGAAAATGGCTGTCATCAAAAACATTCTTTCATTTCTGGACTGCAGATCTTCCAGCAGACGTTTTGCTTCTCCGCCATAAGTCGTCAGATCGGATGGAATTATATCCATATCATATCCAGACCGTACTGCTTTTTTCTGCTCTTCAATCTTCATTCGATTGATGTCCGTCACCTTGCTCTTGACCAGTTTGATTGCTTTAGCCTGGTCTACGGACTGTACATGAAGATTGACCATAAGATTTTTGTCAATATCCAAAAATTCTGCCAGCATCTTATCCGTCAGCTCCGGTGCCAGTATCTGTAAATAAGACACGGCTCCAATGGTGTTACCCATCTTAAAGTCTTTACCCGATTTGAATAAGAAACTGGTCGGTGCCACGGCATCCTTTGTCCCAAGTCCTGTCTTTAACAGATTCCCATAATCAAATTGAAACGGCACATTACTGTCCGGATTAAAGGTTTCATAGAGGATTGCCAAACGCTCCACGCCATTCAACGGATATGCCATGACACCCAAAACCTTGAAGTTATTCAGGATATCGGCTTCTACACGTTCCAGCTTTGGCTTTGCCTCTTTGATATTGTCTGCCTCAATGGAAAACGTAATATACTTCGTCTTGACCAGACCATTATTGCCCTTTGCCAGCTGATTTTTTAACATCTGGGCATATTCCATGCGGACATCATCAAAATCATCGTTCTGCGGTTTGATCTGGATAACCTTTTCAAACTCTGCCAGATTACTCTTGTGATTGATAAACGAAAGCTGAAAATGAATGGTACTGTCAAAGTAATTGAGGAAATCACACCAGTTTTCAAAGATTGCATTCTTATCTTCATTCTGGGCTAACTGATAATTGATATCCTGGAAACGAATGGTCTTCGAATACGTATGCTCTTTTACCCTGCATATACCATCTTTCCCCATCTCACGATAAGCGATGGTTTTCTGAGCTGATAAGCATTTTTCCTTCTCTTTTTTGGGCGGCTTCTTCTTTGGAACTGCCGTTTTCTTTGTCTTCATTGCTGCTGTATTTTCTTTCTTATTTCTTTTTCTTCGCACGAACTGATCCTCCCTTCCCCTTTGTGGGAACGACTTTTCCCTTTAACTCTGTCTCGTAAAAATTTTCTGTTTCATATTTTCTGACTGCCGGATGCAGGATACGCACACGGATGATATTCATCAAAATCTGTTCCAGATGCATCCCATCCTTTTCGTACATTGCAAACAAAAATGCCGGGAGCATCAGCAGTACCATTCCGGTCGCTGCATTACTGGTTCCCAAAACCTCTCTTGTCAAGAAGTAAAAGGGAATTCCCATCACTGCTGCAATCAGCAGACAGATGATCTGTCTCTTTGTAAGATTAAACACAATCTTGTTCTTCACTTTCGTAAGGTCTTTCGGGACACTCACATAAGCCATATTTATACCTGTAGCAGATGCTTCTTCTCCAAGGGATATGGATGACTCCTGCTACGTTTCCTTTCCTGTCTTTCCCTAATGTGCATTGAAGATAGATTTTGCCAGACTTCCCGTTTTCATCAAACTAAAACAAAGAATAACGGTGTAAGCGGCAACACCAAATAATGCAGAACTTAAATTATCTGAAATCTGAATGGATGCGACCAATGCGGCATAGATGCCTACGCACACCATCATTAAAAATGCCTGAAATGCAAGAGCAAAAAGCCCTCTAAAATAGTTTGTTCCGATCTGTCCCCACTCTTTGTTGCTTAGAGTAGCAAACGGTATCGGCGCAACTGAAGTATATAGATAGATCTCTATCATACGACCATACAAAATAACCGTAATCACGACGGACATGATCTTCATGCCAAAGCTGACAATCATGGTTTCCAGAGCGAGTATGACCAATTCCCCAATCTCCATTGCTTCCAGTGCTGTCTCTATATCGGAAATAACGGAATCAATATCAATGGCTGTACTTCCTGTGATGACCCCGGCGGCTCCATTGACCACCGACTGTCCCACCTCAAATACAGCCATCGTTATAGTAAAGGTATTGGTTACTAAATACACTGCTATCCACATCTTCACGAAATATTTAAAAAACATCCATGTGTCGATATCGTGCATGTTGTTACGCTCCGTCAGCATAGATATCAGTTCATAACACAAGACCAGAGTAATGATAATCCCTGCAATCGGTACAATGACTGAATCCGACAATCCCTGTATCATGCTGAATATGCTTCCGTTCCAGCCCTGGGGTGTCTGTCCAACCTGTGTGGCTATCTCACCAGTCTTTTCATTGACATCTGTGAACATAGTGGACAGGTTGGAGTTTATCATCCCCGTCAAGAGTTCTCTCATCCATTCTTCGATTGCTTCAAAGATGCCATCGAACATGGTGGTTCCCCTTTCTTATTAACATGATTAAGCCGCAAACAAGCCGCTGAGTAACGGAATCAACTGAGTGCCAATAAGGATTACACCACCGCCCGACATCAGCTGCTTGATGCCCTGGGACTTAGCGCCCGGATTATCATTTCCGTATCCCTCCATCAAGTTGACCACACCCCAAACGCCAAGACCAGCGCCGATAGCGACAACAAGTGTCTGTAAAATTGTAATTGCGGAAGTAAAAAATGCCATAATATATACCTTGCTGAATACCAGAACAGATAAATTTATCTGCAGCACAGCATGAAAAAAACGCTGCATTTGCAACGGTCAGCTCATTTTCCAAATATTCAGTTTCCCTTTCTTTGTTTTCTTTTTTATTTTGTTCTGTGCTGTGAGCCTGTTGGCATTTTCTTCCGGCTCTGCTCTGATAGGGGGAAGAAAATGCCGGATTTTACTGCTTCTCACCTTCATTTTCGTCCTCCAAGTCTATTTCATAGAGTTCAAATTCATCCTGTACTGTCATGACGAGTTCATGCTTCATGTATTTTTCTACATCAAATGCATTCTTTTTGTCATAATCGGACAATTCTTTATAGTGTTTATGTTTTGTGATATCGTATTTATCACTGTAAAACGGTCGGACACCTCGAAGCTGCATGATGCACTTGCTTCCGTCCATCACCGCCAGTTCATCCCGGCTCATTAGTTCCTTACCGGTTTTCTGGTAATTGAGACCATAAGAGCGGCTTTGTCCACGAGTATCAGATGTATTGAATAGGTCAATGGTCTCCTTGCCCAGTGTCTCGGAAATTTCCTTTAAAGTGGAACTTTCCTTGCCACCCAAAAACAGCATGGTATCACAGTTGCCGCTGATGGTCTCAGCGGAATCCCGATAGATGGTCTTCAGCTGACTTTGCGATTGCAGAACAATCGCTGCCGATATTTCTCTGCTTCGGATTGTTGCAATCAGCTTGTCAAATTTAGGTATCTGGCCAATGTTACTGAATTCATCTAACAATAGCCGAACATGGTAAGGCAGCCTTCCACCATGCTCATCGTCTGCTCTGTCACAGAGCAGGTTAAATAGCTGTGTGTACATGACCGCAACGACGAAGTTAAAGGTATCATCCGTATCCGAGATAATAACGAACATGGCGGTACGCTGGTCTCCCAGCATATCCAGTTCCATCTCATCGTATGACATCAGGTCTCTCAATTCCTGGAATAGTGATAGGTAATCCTTTGATGTTATCTCCGGATTTTCCCCCACTCTAAACCGGACATGAACCTTTCAACTCATCCGGCTTGCCATCGGAATTATA
>SAAH01000061.1 GCA_009929525.1 Clostridia bacterium
TCACAATACTGTCTTTTCATTTTTTTCAAAAATAGGACAGATTGGTACTTTAGAAGAAGTTATCTCTTTTGAAATTACATTTTGCGGAAACTCAAGAGACAAAAAGGGGAAAAGCCTGTAAAACAAAGAAAATTTTACTGTATAAATATGCAAAAAACCTATATTTTACTCTACCATAGCCTCAAAATATGCTACAATAAATGTACAAGAGTACATTTGCCAACTCGCTGAAAGCAGAGCTGGAGGATCATATGAGGGACTCAGGAGGGAATACCATAGTGAACACAGGTGAAAATGAGAGGTTGGACAAAATTACAGATTGGAACGTGGGGCAGCTTAAGACGGTACTGGATCAGATCAATATAGGCATATTGGTGTACAGAGTCTATGAGAATGCCCCTTTTTCTATACATGCATATTACGTAAATGAAAACATGGCTGAATTGACTGGCTTTTTACGTGAGGAGCTGCTGGACAGCTACAGCAAAAATCCATGGGAAAATATACACCCTAAGGATATAGCAAAAACACAGGAAGCCACAAGAAAGGTTTTATCAGGAGAGGGCTCTTATGAGAACTTTGATGAAGATATCCGGATCATCCGTAAGGATGAAAAAGTGCGCTGGGTCAATATAAGATTTATCGCAAGACAGGAATGTGAAGAAGGCTGGGATTATTGTATCAGCTGCAAAGATATCACTGAGAGGGTAGAAGCACAGGAAAAATACAGGGAAGAAATGACTTACTATACTACATTTGCGAAGCAGAGTCTGGCCTTTTTCCACTGTAATATGGGAAGTAATGTGGTGGAAAAGAAGAACAGCAGTAATCTGAATATGCTGGAAACCATGACGCCACAGACCGTGGATGAGATACTTGTAGCTATAGGAGAGACGATTCCTCTGAAAGAAGAGCGAGCCATATATGATGCTCATTTTACAAGAAAAGCCATGTGTGATGCATATGAACGGGGAGAAACGCATTTTGCGATGGAACATTGGGACTCCTGCGTGGATGGGTGGATCGAAACTTCTTATGACATATTGAAGAATCCGGTCAGCGATGAACTGCAGGCATTTATGTTTGCAAGAGATATCCATGAGAAGAAATTGGCTCAGAAGATCATAGGCAATATCACCAGACAGGAGTATGACTATATTGGCTGTATCGATGTGCAAAAAAAGGAGTATTCCATATATATCCAGTCTGATAATGGGACGAAACTTCCGGATGCAGGACCGGCAGACTTTGAAAAAACATTTATCCGTACAATAAATGAATCCATCATACCGGAAGATGTGGAAGCGACAACTGCCAACATGGAGATCAGTCATATCAGAGAAGAACTTCGGCAGGAACAGGTATATACCTTTGTTGCAAGGATGACTGAACTGGACGGAGAAATACATTACAAAAGGTTTTCTTTTATGTATCTGGATGGTCTGGAGCAGACGATCTTGTTTTCACGAAGTGATATCCAGAAAATCATGATAAAAGAGCAGGAACAGAAGATGGCATTGGGACATGCACTGCAGGCAGCAGAGCAGGCCAGCAAAGCAAAATCAGAGTTTTTGTCCAGGATGAGCCATGAGATACGGACACCAATGAATGCGATCATTGGTCTTTCTGCTCTGGCGGCTTCTGATGTGGACAAACCGGATATCATGGCTGATTCTATAGCCAAGATAGGAATGAGTGCACGTTATCTGTTAAGCCTGATCAACGATATTCTGGATATGAGCCGTATTGAGAGTGGCAGGATGGAATTGAATGAATATGCCTTTGATTTTGATAAGCTTATTACCAATATCAACAATATTGTTTATCCTCAGACTTTGAAAAAAGGTTTGGACTATGATGTGATCATCAACAGTTTCCTGGAAAAGGCATATCTGGGGGACGAAACAAAGCTGCAGCAGATATTGATCAATATACTGGGCAACTCTATCAAGTTTACGCCTAAGGGCGGAAAAGTCACATTAACGGTAGAACAGTTAGAGTGTATCAATGGCAGGGCGAGACTGCGTTTTACCATCAGCGATACGGGTATCGGCATGGAAGAGGAGTTTCTGCCCCATCTGTTTGAGACATTTTCAAGGGAATCAAATGGGTATACGGCAACGGTACAGGGAACAGGTCTTGGACTAGCCATTTCGAAAAGTATGGTGGAGATGATGGATGGGGACATCAACGTCCGCAGTATCAAGAATGTAGGTTCTGTATTTACCGTAGAGGTATATCTTGGAGTATCAAAAGAGACCATAGAACGCCTTAATCTGGTAGAAAGTATGAATCTTACGAAGCTCCACGCACTGGTCATCGATGACGATGTGCTGGTCTGCAAATCTACAGAGAAAACCCTTCTTGATATGGGTATCCAGGCTGAGTGGACAGATTCCGGCAGTGAAGCGATAGAGATCGTCAGGAAAAACCGTGCGGCAAAGACAGATTTTGATACAATTTTTGTAGATTGGAAGATGCCGGATCTTGATGGAATAGAAACAACAAGACGGATACGCAAAATAGTTGGACCGGATGTAACGATCATCTTTATGACGGCCTATAACTGGGCATCTTTTGAAGAACAGGCAAGGGAGGCAGGGGTCGACTATTTTATGGAGAAACCATTATTCAGATCCTCCATCGTTGCTGCATTTGAAAAGATATATTTGTATAAAGAAAATAAGATAGAGATTAAAAAAACAAAAACATATCAACTGAAGGGAAAACAGATCCTTCTTGCAGAAGATCATTACCTGAATGTGGAAGTGGCAAAACGTATCCTGGAAAAAGAAGGTATGACGGTCACTGTGGCAGGAAATGGAATCGAAGTCATGGAAGTATTTGCGGAGGCAGAAACAGGGAATTTTGATGCGATATTGATGGATGTGCAGATGCCTGAGATGGACGGATTGACTGCGGCTTCCAATATCCGCAAGATGAAAAAGCCGGGAAGCAAGACGATCCCGATCATCGCGATGACGGCCAATGCATTCGATGAGGATGTGAAAAAGGCAAGGGACAGCGGGATGGATGCACATATCGCAAAACCATTTGATGCAAGGACGATCTACGAGACATTGGACCGACTGATCAATGCAAAGAAAAAATAAAAGAAATATGAGAGAAGATGAACGAGATGCCAGATAAATGGAAGAAAATCCTGAGGAAGCATGGGAAAAGGATATTGATCGGGATGGGCTGCGCTTTAGCAGCTCTCATTTGCATACTCACCGTTGCAAATGCACAAAAGCTTCAGGATGTTTTTAATCCGGATTTGTACGTGGATCGTTTGGATAAGAATGAGAACACGGTGGAATATGATTCGTCAATATTTGGATCTCAGCAGGATAATGATAATGGATTGGAGATGGATGAGCAGGCTCAGGATGATTATGAGCTTGATGAGGGAGAAGAAAACATATTAGATGAGCAGAATGAAGATTATTTGGGGGATGGAAGCAGCCAGGAAAGTGGCAGTTCCCAGGGGCTGCAGATCGGCACACAGACAGGGAATACTGCAGGCAGTGAAAATGTACTTGGTGTGACCGATGATAAAAATGCCAACACTATCCTGGTCCCAAACAGTGGGAATACAGATAACGACAGCAATCTTGCTGGAAATGATCCAAACGGTGGTCAGGGGGGCTCAGGCGGAAATGGCGGCTCAGGCAATAATCCAGGCGGCGACCCGGATCCGGGTGGATCAGGTGGAACGATCACCCCTACACCCCAGCCAACCCCAACCCCGACGCCGGATCCAGATGAGGATCGATATGGCACCGACTATAAGGCACCGGAACATGTGGTAAGTGATTATCCGTCACCGGTCATCGATGAAAATAAGAAGATTACCGTAGAAAAATTAACTGTGACAGGATCACTGGAGCAGCATTTTTATAAAGGGGAATTTCCAAGATGCGATGAAATGACAAAATATATCACGGTCACAGCTGTTATGAGTGACGGAAGTGTAAGAGCAAATCTCAAGTTCATTCCATTTGAAGGCAAGGGCAGCGGAGGAGACTACAGCGTAGACTGGAGTGCATCCAAAGATGAGGCGGTAGAAGGTGTTGGAAGTGAGGTCGGTGATGCGTATGAAGCAACGATCACTTATCGAAATAAATCAGTGAAACTTTCCTATGATATCGTAGACTGGCAGCTGGTGCTGAAAGATTTTGATGAGTCAGCGATGGAAGGTGTTGATGACGCATACGAGGAATTTGACTGGCCGCTGTCACCGGTGGACAGTCCGATCATAGATTTGGATAATCCTATGCAGTATATGTATAATCTGATCTACGACCGTACCGATGCCAATGTTTATAGTGGCACACAATACAAGTATGTAAATGTACAGCCAAATCCATGGGATTCTTATTATACGGAATACTTTGGGGGATGGTCGAATGGAACGGTCAACTGCGGCCTGTTATACAAGATGGAACGCCCAACGGACAGCCAGATTGAAAATGGTGTCTACAAGGTAGAGCTGGAACCGATATGGGAAAAAGTGGAAGACCAGACAGACTATATCATCGGACTGGATGGAAACCCGTGGTTTACCAGATGGCGTAAGAAACTGCTGGGATATACGGGGGACAGTGAGGTCCTTCAGGTGCCGGAAGGCGTTAATATCGTAAATATTCAGGAAATGCAGCAATACATGGCTGATAATTACTGGGAAACGGAAAATGATACCGTTAAAAAGATAGAATTACCGGCATCTATAACAGAGTATTCCAATGGATTTGGCTTTGATGATACCTATGTTAATTTCTTCTCAAATCTTCAGGAATACGATGTTGCGAAAGAAAATCAGACCTACATGAGCATAGATGGGGTCATATACGATAAGACCGGGCAGATCTTATACAATGTCCCGCCGGCAAAAGCCGCCATCAACAAGTGGTCGAAAAATGTATACTGGATTGCGGCAGATTCCTTTCAGCATACTGATATGGAGAACGTAAATGTTCCTGCAAGTGTTTGCAAATTGAATGGATATGCATTTTTAAATGCCAATATAGGCACACTCACATTGAACTGCACAAATGAATTGGAGCTGGATACATCTGTATTTGACTGTAATCAATTTGACGCTGATGGAAATCCTCTGATGAGTATTCGAAAAATCATAGTGAAGACAGATAAATTTGCTATGGCTGAGGGAACGAACCTGTTTGCTTCACTTAGTGAACACAAGATAGATGTTTCTGAGCAGGGGCTGAAAATCGTACAGGAGATAGATTCACAGGATGTGGATAAAAATCAGGCATACTTATCTGCCTTTAAGACACTTCAGGCTGGGATAGACATTTATAATGGAAACCTTAACTGTACCAATACGATATTTACCACATCGGATAAAACAGAAGATCAATATTTGTATAAAGATGGATTCATGATGTCGAAAGATGGAAGCCGGCTGTATTTTGTATCTGCCATACTGGAAGGAGATATACGTTTGCCGGAAGGGATCAAAGTGATCATAGGAGATGCATTTGAAAAATGCAATGAGATCAATACAGCAGTTATCCCTAACAGTGTTGTATCGATAGAAACCAACGCATTTGCGGATGCGAAGGCGTTGTCTGTCCTTTATCTGTATGGAGACAGTCCGGGGGTTATCGGTTCAAAAATATTTGGCGATACCATAAAAGATGGATTTAAGATCTATGTATCCGAGACAGCAGATGTGGAAGACGACAAAAAAGTTTTGGACAATGATTACGGAGAAGGCACTGGGGATAAGGTATTTGCCGTTATGGAAGATATGGAAAACAAAGTGCTGGATCATGGAAATGTATACCTGAAAAATGAAGGGGAAGACAGTTACACCTTGCTGAGTGTAAAGCCATCGACAGAGGGCGTATTTGAGCCGATGGCAGGCACGACTGTATTTGCGGATGAATGTTTTAAGGATTGTGCAAATATGCAGGGGATCATCATACCGGAGACTGTTGTTAGCATCGGCAGTCGGGCATTTTCTGGGTGTGGTTCGCTACAGGTGATCGCAGCGAATGCGGTGACGGCACCAGTGGCAGAGAATGACACCTTTGATGGAGTTGATATTTCGCAGATGGCACTTTTTGTTCCGGATACGGCGGGAGCAAAAGAAACTTATGAATCAGGAAACTGGAATGGATTTGCATCTATGGACGCTCCGGAAGTATCATATATCAGCGAAGAACAGAATGTTGTAAATGGAGCGATCTATGGAGTGAAAGCGGAGGGATATAATCTTGTTCATGCATTCGTTAATGAATGGGGAATCTATACACTGAAAGACAATACCAGAGAAATCTACAATGGGGCATTCAGAGACTGCGATTCACTGACGGGTATCAATAATTCAAATAATGTCACCAAAATAGGAGAGTATGCTTTTGCAGAATGTGATGCGCTGTGCGGTGTAGAATTATTATCAAGCAGTGAGATCACTTTAGGAAGAGGTGCATTTAAAAATTGTCCGTCCTTTACAAGTTTCTTTGTTGCAGATGGAGAATGGGAGGGCGTTTATATCCCGGTCACCATAAAGAGTCTGCCGGACGAATGCTTTGAAGGCTGGGGCTGGTGGGGAGATGTCATCATCAATGGTAATATGACGTATGTTGGAGAAAATTGCTTTGCAAATGCCTCCTCCATCAGTTCCATAACATTTAAGGGCACTGTAGATCAGATGGGAGCAGGATGCTTCCAGGGTTGCAGCAGTTTGATGACTATCACATCACATGACCCGGCAGAGTCGGAGTTTTCCGGTTTTTATTATGCAACGCCATTTGGACTGGACAAAATTCCGGATAATTGTTTTAATGGATGTTCTTATCTTGGAATGGGTTGCGGTGAGTATAATATCGTCAGCATACAGTCGGAAAGCATAGGCAATTATGCATTTGCAGGCTGTGAGTCTATAAGATATCTGGAGTTTCCTATGAACATTACGCAATTGGGAGAAGGAAGCTTTCAGGGCTGTGCCGGATTATCAACGCTCAGCTCTCAGGTGCCGGATGGAGATCCGTCGGATGAGGATGGAGACGGCTGGGTATTTGAGGCACTGCCATATAGTGTGAACCATATACCTGCTCATTGCTTTGAAAATTGTACCAGCTTGGAAAGTGTGAAGATACTGGGTCCAGTGGAGTCTGTGGGCGCAGATGCATTTGGCGGAGACATATCATTATCGAAAGTATCATTCACAGATATCGCATGCATAGATCCGGATAAGGATAGTGTAGAATCAATCTGTGATGCATATTTTAAGGAATGTCCTTTGACATCTTTGATCGTAAATGGCATTGAGATGATGGGGGATCCGATCGAGGCAGCGGCAGAGAGTCTTGAACTGGAGGCGAACACGGAAGCGGAGAAGGAGGCTGGTTTAGAAGCTGAGCAGGATGCGGATCCAGATGCAGATCAAGATGCAGATCCAGACGCAGATTTGGAAGTAGATGCAGGAATTGATTTGGGTGTGGATCCGGGAGCAGGACCAGAAGCGGATCAAGATGAGAAGCTGGATGGGGATTGCGAATCGGATACCGTGAAAGATTCTGAAGCGGCTGTGGGAACAGATCCGGAAACTGGTTTGGAAACAGGACCAGATGGAGCGGATGAAGCTGCGCAGGAAGGAAACGATGGATCAGACCTGGAAGGAGACGCAGGAGCGGGTCAGGAAGGAAGTGCGGGAGCAGGACCGGAGAAGAACGCAGAAATGAAGGAAGTTGGCTAAAACATATTCATGGGATGTTCATTTGTAGTGCCAGCAGGATTTATTTATAGACAAAATAAGAATAGAAAGCATGCAATTGTAGGAATGGCAGTTGGAACTGTGTGTATGGCAGTTGTAGGCGGTGTGATCAATGGATTTGTCCTGCTTCCGGTTTATGATAAATTATTTCATATGCCGATAGAAGTAATTGTGGAAAAAGGATCTGCGATCATTCCAGCCATCGACAGTGTATTTAAGTTCTGTCTTTTCAGTGTGGTACCGTTTAATCTGATAAAAGGTATTGTAGTTTCTGCCGTGACTCTGCTATTATATAAGCATATCAGTCGGCTTTTGAAAGGCAGTCAGGCATAGAGTGTGACTTCCAATCGGGTAAGCCGAGGCAGGAGGAAATGAATGGGTGAGATAAAGAAGGTTACTCAGGTAACTAAGAATCCGTATTTGAACTTTTATGAACTGGATACGGTGAATAAGGTTGGAAGACCAGGGCATTATTATGTAGCTTCCAGAGCAAAGAATCAGGATGAACTCAAGATGACAACAAAGGAAAATACTCCTGATGGAGTTGTGATCTATAGCCTTTATGGTGAGCAGCATGATAAGGTGGTGATGATCCGCCAATACCGGTATCCGCTGGGAGGATATGTATATGAACTGCCGGCAGGTCTTGTGGACCCGGGTGAAAACTACCATACGGCAGCAATCAGAGAGATGAAAGAAGAGACAGGCCTGACGCTGTCGCCGATAACGGTAGATGAGATGTATCAGAAACCATATTTTACAACAGTAGGTATGACAGACGAATCCTGTGGCACTGTATACGGCTACGCATCGGGAGAAATCAGCAAGAAATATCTGGAGTCCAGCGAGGAGATAGAAGTGATCCTGGCCGACAGAGACGAGGTGAGACGGATCTTGAAGGAAGAAAATGTGGCGCTCATCTGTGCATATATGATGATGCATTTTCTACACGATGAGGAACCATTTGGTTTTCTGAAAGACAAATAGAGCATTTTTATAAAAAATGCATAAACTGGATTATCAATACTTAGTGAGGTATCGGTATGGATAATCAAAAAATCGCAAATCTTCTCAATCTGGCGTTGGATGCAACTTCAAGGGAGAGGGAAGAATCGATGGAACTGGATGTGGGGTATGATGAGCAGACGCAGCGATGGGATATCATTGTCCGTTATGTGGGTGATATAGGATCTTTGGAGACACCCGATATTCTGGTCACCAAACTTCTGGGAAACTATGCAGTGATCAATTTACCTCAAGATGAAATTGAAAATATAGCTCAAAATCCGCTGGTGGAATATGTTGAAAAACCCCGGCGGATTTTTTTCTCTGCATTTACGGGCAGAGCGGTCTCATGTGTGAATGCGGTACAGAATCAGGGACTGCGTCTGATGGGTGAGGGTGTACTTATTGCGTGCATTGATTCCGGGATCGACTATGCACATCAGGATTTTCTCAATGAGGATGGGACGACCAGGATCCTTCGCCTTTGGGATCAGACCATATCAGGCGATCCTCCCAACGGATATCGCATCGGAACGGAATATACGCAGGAGGAAATAAATCAGGCTCTGCAGGCACCCACGCCAAGGGAGAGGGAAGAAATCGTGCCGAGCCGGGATAGCAGCGGGCATGGAACAGCAGTGATGGGAATAGCAGCGGGCAATGGAAATGAGAGCGGCGGTGTGTACCGGGGAATGGCACCGGACAGTCAGCTTCTGGTGGTGAAACTTGGACTGCCCCGACCGAATTCATTTCCAAGGACAACAGAGCTGATGCAGGGAGTTGATTATGCGGTGAAACAGGCGATCGCACTGGGACTTCCCCTTGTAATTAATCTGAGTTTTGGAAATAGCTACGGCTCCCATTCCGGGCGCTCTCTTGTGGAAACTTATCTTAATGATGCCGCCAATTTTGGGCAGACGGTGATCTGTGTGGGTACAGGAAATGAGGGAAACAGGGGCGGGCATACCTCAGGAACGGTACGTGAAGGGGAACGTCTGAGCATTGAGATGGGAATCGGTGAGTATGAGCCAACAGTCAATGTACAGATATGGAAAAATTATCAGGATGAGCTGGGAATCATCATTGAACATCCATCAGGTGTGCAGGCAGGACCGATCCGCCAGAATCAGGAAGCCCAGCGGATTCGCCTGGTGGATACGGAACTTCTGATATATTATGGGGAACCCAGCCCCTATAGCGTGGCTCAGGAAATATATGTGGATTTTTTGCCGGTGGGAAGCTACATAGACAGTGGAGTCTGGAAGTTTCATTTTGTACCTGTCCGCATCGTGCAGGGAGATTTTGATATGTGGCTTCCGGGCGGCAATGTGCTTGGGAGTGCCACGCGATTTTATCAGCCGACCCCGGACACGACCCTTACCATCCCGTCAACGGCATTTCAGGTTATTGCGGTAGGTGCTTACAATCCGGTACTTCAGTCGTATGCAGATTTTTCCGGTCGTGGATATACCCGACTCCTCCGTCAGATCAAGCCAGATCTCGTGGCTCCCGGGGTGGATATCCGGACGGTACGAGCAGGGGGAGGATACGCAGAAGTAACAGGCACATCATTTGCAGCACCTTTTGTGAGCGGGGCCGCGGCATTGTTGATGGAATGGGGGATCGTGCGGGGGAATGATGCGTATCTTTATGGTGCTGATATAATAGGACTAAGTTAGAAAACCTTGAAAATAAGGGATTCTGCTTAGTCCATTTTTCATTTCAACGGGTTTTCAATACCTGAAAATAAGAAAAGTAACGTTACAAAAATTATACCATGAATATTCCGGAATTGAAAGGAAAATTGTGTTGTCAGTTAGTTTTTTATAGCTATTTGACAACACAAGTCTATGAGAGGAGGACATGCTATGGAAGCATATACAGCGAAAGGTGCAAATACAAAGAAAGCTACTCGCACAATTACTTTTAGAAACAAGGAACACGAAAAGTTTTATTCAGAATATCTTCCGAAATGCAGGTATCAGGATGTGTATCATAAGGCATTGGTATATTGTCTCGGAATTGATCGAGATACCAGAAATCATGCAAAACAGATATATGATTTTAAAACAGGCTACCTGCAAACAGAATGCCTGCGTGAAGGGTGGCAGACAAGCGGAAGTGTAAAAATTATCCGTATGGCATTTAACCTTTATTGTAATGGAACCCCCAGTGTTGGTGATTATACTGATCTGGAAGAACAGATAGAGGAATGCCAATGCTATACGGTGGAAGATTTATTCTGTTGCAGTTATGCGAAGTATTTTTGGGAAGCAATTAAAATACGCTATCCGGAATACTGCATTTATCAGGAATAGGAGGATATGTATGCTGAAAATCAGACTTCAGGGAACCCTAAAGGATATTCGATGGTTCAGACGGCTTCTGGAACAGCATGAAGAAGTGACTGTTCAGGAGTTTTCAGAGCCATTTTCAAACAAGGGAACAAATAAATATTTTCGTGTTTATGCAGAAGTAGAGAAAAAGTAAATCGGGAGGAAAGTATATGTGCAGAGTAATCGCAATCGCAAACCAGAAAGGCGGCGTGGGTAAAACAACCACTTGTGTAAATTTAGGAATTGGACTGGCAAGGGAAGGAAAGAAAGTGCTTCTTGTGGAAGCGGATGCCCAGGGCAGTATGGCAGTGAGTTTGGGTATCAGTGAGCCGGATGAACTTGATGTGACGTTAGTAAATATTCTGGAAAAGGTGATCAATGATGAAGAACTGGAACCAGAAGAGGGAATTATACGCCATGAAGAAGGGATTGATTTTATTCCTGCAAATATTGAGCTTGCAGGCCTGGAGACTTCTCTTGTAAATGTTATGAGCCGTGAAACGGTCTTACGCCAATATTTATATAGTGTGAAAGATAAATACGACTATATTCTGATTGATTGTATGCCTTCTTTGGGAATGATTACAATTAATGCCCTGGTAGCAGCAGATACTGTACTGATTCCGGTAGAAGCGGCATATCTCCCTGTAAAGGGTTTACAGCAGCTGATTAAAACAATAGGCCGTGTACATAGAAAGCTGAATCCGAAGCTGTCAATCATGGGGATTTTACTCACAAAAGTAGACCGCAGGACAAACTTTGCAAGGGATATTTCGGAGCAGATCCGTGAAGTTTATGGGGATAAAATACATATTTTTACAAACTGTATCCCTCTTTCTGTTAGGGCGGCAGAGACTACTGCAGAGGGAAAAAGTATCTATCTTCATGATCCGAAAGGAATTGTGGCAGAAGGGTACCGTTTTCTGACAGGGGAGGTGCTGGAGAATGAAAAGTAAGAGCGCACAGAAAGTCAGGCTGACTTCTTATGATGATTTATTTGGCACCAGTGGACAGGACGGTGAAGTGATTACATCTGTTCCGATAAAACTCTTTCATCCGTTTAAAGACCATCCATTCCGGGTGGTCGATGATGAAAAAATGCAGGAAACAGTAGAAAGCGTTAAAAAATATGGTATCCTGATGCCCGGGATTGTCCGTCCACATCCCGAAAGCGGTTATGAGGTGATTGCCGGACACCGCAGATGGAGAGCCTGTGAACTGGCAGGATTAGAAGAAATGCCAGTGATCATCAGGGATCTGGATGATGATGCTTCCACCGTGATTATGGTGGATACGAACATCCAGAGAGAGGACATTCTTCCAAGTGAAAAAGCCCGTGCTTATAAAATGAAATATGAAGCAATGAAACATCAGGGAAGCAAGGGAGAAAGAAATACTGCTGATCTTGTAGGAGAAGCTGCAGGGGACAGTGGCAGGACAGTCCAAAGGTATATACGGCTAGCGGAGCTGGTGCAGGAACTATTGGACTATGTGGATGCCAGTAAAATTCCTATGGTGGTTGGCGAAAAGCTGTCATATCTGAAAATGGGAGAGCAAAAGTGGCTGGTCGATGCGATTACGGACAGCGGTACATTTCCAACCAAAGAACAGGCGGAACTGTTAAAGGAAAGAAGCGAAGCGGAAAATTTAACAGAGGATGGAGTATATGCAGCTTTGGTGAAAAAGAAAAGCGCAAAAATGAACGTGACCATTTCGGAAAAGAAAATCAACAGCTATTTTCCGCCAACGTACACAAAAGCGCAGATAGAAGATGTTATTTATTCGCTATTAGACAAATGGAAGCAGAGTGAAGAAGGGAGGGATTGACAGATGCAGAAAATACAGTTTGATTATTTCAGGGGCATGGAAGCAGACCAGTATAGTTTTTACCGTGTTCCCAAGGTATTGTTTACTGCAGAATGTTTTAAATCCCTCTCCTGTGAGGCAAAGGTTTTATACGGTCTGATGTTAGACCGTATGAGCCTTAGCATTAAAAACAGATGGTTTGATGAAGAGGACAGAGTATATATCATTTTTACTGTAGAAGAAATCATGGAACTGATTGGATGCGGAAGGCAGAAGGCAATCCGAAATATTGCAGAACTTGATTCGGAAAAAGGAATTGGTCTGATTGAAAAAAGACGTCTTGGGTTGGGAAAACCAAATGTCATTTATGTTAAGAATTTTATTTTAAGAGACTGTCCTTCTCAGAATGACAAAGAAAAAAGTCCGGAAAGCATTGAAAATACACAGAAGTATGAAAATCATACTTCAGGAAGTTCCGAAATCATACTTCAAGAAGTTCCAGAATCAAACTTCAGGAAGTGTGAAAATCAAACTTCAGGAAGTATGAAAATCAAACTTCAAGAAGTTCCAAAATCGAATTTCAAGAAGTGTGAAAATCAAACTTCAGGAAGTTCCAAAATCATACTTCCAGAAGTTCGAAAATCAAACTGTAATAATACTGATATTAATAATACTGATCATAGTGAGACTGATATAATCCAATCTTATCCAATCTCATCTTTTTCTGATGCCCATGCGGATACAGATATGATTGAAGAGATGGGGATATACAGGGAATTGATACGGGAGCATATCGGTTATGAAAGCTACTCTGCGAGACCAGCCGATGAGCAGAAAGAAGTGGATGAACTGGTAGAGCTGATGGTAGATGTCATGATGATGCCGGATGACAGCCTGTTAAAGATTGCCGGGTCAGATAAGCCTGTGTCGATCATAAAGAACCGTTTTATGAAATTAAATTACTCCCACATGGAGTATGTCTTGTTCTGTCTGAAAAAGAATACCAGCAAGGTAGGGAATATCAAGGCGTATCTTTTAACGGTGCTTTACAATTCCACGCTGACGATCAATAACTATTTTCAGGCAGAAGTAAACCATGATATGTATGGAGGTGGTTAATGTGAAAGCAGGTCAGTTTATGAAAAAGGTGGTATTTCCGGTTATAGCAGTAATAGGCTTATCCACCCTGTTTTATCCCTTATGTGTGGATAATGGAGTATGCGATTACCTGAAATTGTGGATATTCACCGGTATTCCGTTTGGAATCCACAGGATGTTTGTCTGGCTGGTTCCGAGAAGATTAGACATTGGGGGCACCGTAGGTGTTTTTGCATTTAATCTTTTGGTCGGAGGAGTCATAGGCGGGGTTATTTTAATCTGGCGTTTATTGCAGGCATTTTATTATCTGCTGATAAGTATTGGCTCAACTGCGGTCTGGATAACCGGACAGCTTGCTGTCAGAGAACGGGCAGGGTTGTACCGCAAATAAGGAAAAATGAATAGTAGTCCATAGAAAACAGCTAAATGTTATGTTTGGCTGTTTTTTTCTGCCTTTGGGCAGGAAACTTTGCGACACGATGTCGCAAAGTTGATAGATGGAAATCTGCAGGAAAGGGGCGGGTGCCTATGAGGGTGTAAAAATATCCGGGGAAAAGTAGATGGAATGAACCGTTCAGCACAGGTCGAAGCATTTACTGCTGAGACCGTATGAAAGTGATTCAGGAGTGAGCAAACCCCATCGGCAGAGCCGATTTTTGATGGTTTGCGAATCGTAACTGTGAAGGTACTGAACAGTTATGATGTAATAAAAAAGAGGAGGATATGTCATGGCGATAAGAAAAATATATGAAAAAGCCATCTCATTTTTACTTGCAGTAATCATGATCTTAAGTACAGCAGCAGGTTATCTGCCATTCTCAGCGAAGACCGTTCACGCAGGGGGAATGAGTTTAAAAACGATAGAAAACGGTACTGATGTGACAAACATTGATCCGGCTTTTGACCCGGCTCAGGATACACTCATTACTTTTAAGTGGAACAGTAAGAACGGGTATAAGATTTCAAATGTAGATAATGACCTGTCTCCGGTATTTGATGCTTCAAGTGATACAACTGCCAAATATGCCAAAGTAGATAACCTTGGGGATAAGAAGCCAAAGATGATCTATTACAAAGCTGCCTATGACAAGATCAATGATGTCTACTACAATGTGGAGGTTATGGTCAATGGATGGAAAAAACAGCCCTTTGCATGGATTGATAATCTTACAGGAAAGACCATACCTCCATTTCTTAAAATCAATACTACAAAAATAGGAATCAGTGTGCGAGGTCTGCAGTATATTGATGTAACCTTCAAGTGGACGAAATATGGGGAAGACAGCAGTGGAAATAAAAAGTCAATAGAACTGACAGACTCGGAAAAGAATAACCTGCGCTCTTATGTTACTCTGAGCGACCTGGATGCAGCTCAGGCATTCCGTATTAATGAGCAGGAAGGTCTGGTTGGAATTTATAAGCTGAAAGGATATGACCATGTTTACCAGGAAGGTGACAATGTTGTATCAAAGGATGTCCTTATGACGGATGCAGATAAACAGGCGTGGGTGACAGCTTACCTGAAAGGCACAGACCAGTTCTCAGTCCGTTTTTATGAAGGAATGAATTACAGTGGTTTAGGGGCTGGCGATGTAAAGGGAAATGGACGTAATTCCAAAGGATACCCGATAACATCTTATTACAGTTTTACCAGTAAATCCCTGCTGACAATTCCCAAAGTTGTAAACCCAAATGAGGCGGATATTGAAAAAAGAGTTGGGAATAAGGGAACAGACTGGGATAATGCGGAAGAAGCATCGGATAAAGAAACAGCTTATGAAATACACGGTTATGAAGAATTTGATTATCTGGTAAAGTCTGCAGGGCCGGGTGTTGAAACGGAAGATTATGTGATCACCGATTCCCTGGAAAAATGTCTGGAGATTGAGGATGCAAGTAAAATAACGATTACAGACAAAGACGGCAGGAATGTGACCGGGCAGTTTGAAATCAGGGTTTCCGGGCAGACCATAACCTGTAAGGCGAAAGCGGATTATCTGGTTTCTGACAGCTTTAGGAATGAGGAGCAGGTTTTTATGCTCCGGTATACGGTACACCGCAGGAAAGATGCAGATGTGAGAACCTTTATGGCTCCGTGGATGGATGAGGATGGATTTACATTCTTTGTTCCCAATAGAGCGACCGTTGCCTGGACAATAAAGGATAAAGAAACAAAACAAAAAGACAGTGGGGAATGCTGGATCACAGACCAGATTAAAGCAAACCTGAAGGTTGAAAAGGATGCGAAATATGACAGATGGCATGTGGGTGATGAAGTAGAATATGCGGTCGAGGTCACCCAGACCAGACAGGATGGTTATGCTGTTAATGTAGAGGTTACGGACAGGGACATCCCGCCGTATTTACAGCTGATCAATGGTTCCTGGAAAGTCAGTGGCCCAAACCAAGGCACAGCGGCTTCCATGTCATCCCTTGGTGAAAACGGATGGGTAGTGACCTGCCCGCTTTTACAGTACGGAGATTCCATTGTAATCCGGTTTAAATGTAAGGCACTGGAGGACAGCAATGGAAAAGATACCATAAATACAGCCAGAGCTACAGCAGATAACTTTATGGATGAAGAAGGGGAGTTAAAATATACAGGTGACAGTGCAGAAGTATGGGTAAACAGCCCGGAGCTGACTGTAGATAAGATAGCCAATGCTTACGAATATCAGATTGGGGATAAGGTGCAGTACACAGTTACCGTCCGTAATACAAAGGATTATACGGTTGCGGAGAATCTCGAAGTATCGGACATCAGTCTCCCGGATGGACTTCAGATCACAGAGGACAGTCAGGATGGTACCGGGGTGAGGGTTGCTTTTTCACCGGATTCTGCAGCCACCCAGATCGGATGGCCAGTCCCCGACGGTACAACATCTATCGCTAAACAAAACAAGGAAAATAGCTATACGGTAAAACGAAATAAGAATACATGGACTGTGAAAGCAAAATATCTTCCTTCGGATGCGGTCATGACGATTACATTTGACTGTATCGCTTTGAAAGCAGTGAATGGCATTGAGACACAGAACCAGGTATCTGTAACTGCAGACAATTTCCTTGATGCACAGGGAAACAAAAGGACTGCACAGGATGATGCGGAAGTTTATGTTAATACAGCAGCTTTTGAGATTGATAAGTATGTTACAGACGGAAATTATGAGTGGCAGGTAGGTGACCATGTGCCTTTTGATGTTGTGGTACGCAATGTCAACGATGAGGGTACGTTGGATCTGTCAGACCGTGCAGAGTATGCAGGGCTTTCAGAAGAAGAGAAATCCCTCCTGGGTGCCGCAGGAAAGACGGTTGCCCGAAATGTGGTGATTACGGATGCGGATATTCCGGAAGGATTCCATCTGGATACAGACAGTGTATCTGTGGAAGCTGTGGAACCGCAGAGTGAAGAAGCCATGTATCAGGAAGCTGAACCAGGTATCAGCGCAACAGAAGCGGCAGAGCAGGATGCTTTAGAAGTGGATGAAAGTCCGGAAGTTTATGAAGGGGAGCAGGAAGTATATGCAGAAGTTGCAGGAGAACAGGAACTATCCAATGGGGAAAACCCGGAAACAGATGTGGAAGAAACATATAACGAATCCAACAGCACAGCAGATACAGATGAGACGCAGGGGAGTGGAGAGGAAGCAGTAAGCCCGGCAGTTTCGGAGGAACAGCCGGCATATATTCCAAGACCTGCAGAAACAATCTCTGTAGAAGGAATCCCTGAGAAATATGACAACCATGTGGCAGGTACCCCGGATAATGAGAATCAGCTGGATGAAGAAGCGTATAACGAAACCGTACCTACGGATATTACATGGGAACTGTTGACTGTCGGAAACGGATGGCAGTTAAAGATCTCAGACCTTCCGGCAGGCTATGATGTAAAAGTACATTTTACCTGTGAAGCTCTGGAACCATCCAACGGACAGGAAGGTGTTAATATCGGAACTGTTACTGCAGATAACGCTGTAGAAAAAGCGGATGATTCGGAAGCATATGTAAATACAGCAGTGCTGTCTCTGAATAAAGAACTGATCAACCGTTACATTTCCGGAGGAAGTGAAGATAAAAAAGATAACAGAGAACCCTATGAGTTCCGTGTGGGAGAGGATATTACCTATAAGGTCACTGTTCGTAATATCCAGCCAGGCTCTGTTGCCCGCAACCTGGTAGTTTCTGACCTGTCCCTTCCGGAAGGTCTTGCATTAAAAGATGGAGAGGATGCTGTTACCGTAGAGGGAATCCCGGCAGAATATGTGAACCCCATTGCAGGTACCCCGGATACTTCGAATCAGACTGACCCGGAGCATTATAAAGAAACAGAGCGCATTCCTGTAGCATATCAGCTTGTAAGGGAAGGTACGGGGTGGAAATTACTGATTGATAATCTTCCTTGTACAGAGAATGATTCCCTTAACCAGTGGAACTATCCCGTTGTGATCACGTTCCATTGTACAGCAATGGAAGCTGTCAATGGCTGGGAGATTATCAATACAGCAAAGGCATATGCAGATAATGCGGCAGAAGTAAAAGACAGCGAACGGGTATGGATCAACAGCCCGGTTCTTGTACCGGTCAAAAATGCGGATAAGGATGAGTATTTGGTAGGAGATACGGTTACTTATACCGTTGACCTGACACAGCAGCAGACAGGATGTGTAGCCAGGGATGTGGTGATTTCTGACGAAATTATGACAGAGGGAGTCAAGTTCCAGAAAAATTCTGTCGTTCTGCTTGACGGAGAAGGACGGAAATTTAATATCCCGGATGAGAACATTGAGATTAAAGGAA
Organism: Clostridia bacterium; assembly: GCA_009929525.1. Lineage (GTDB taxonomy): Bacteria > Bacillota > Clostridia > Lachnospirales > Lachnospiraceae > Oliverpabstia. Next base: position 18,790 of record SAAH01000061.1, read on the forward strand.
ATAGTTTTATTGTGCATACAGGGATGAACCTTATTAAAGAACAGGGGTATTACAACTGGGATGCAGAAAACGGAGGATATTCCGAAAGAGGCAGCTTTAATCCTATCGGGGTTACGGAACAGAGCCATTTGATACTGGAATATGCCGTAGAGATCACTGACCGTAATCTGGCGGGACAGACAATCTTCAATAAAGTTAAGGTAAATTCAGATGAAAATATCCCGAAAGAAGCGGAAGAAGAAGTTCCGGTAGAAGGTGCGGCACTGGATATTGTCAAGGAGTCAGATAAAGCACAGTATCTTGTTGGCGAGACCGGCGTTTATAAGCTTACCATCAGAGAAATCAGGGAAGGAGTTACTGCAAAACAGGTAGTCATCCGCGACAGCTTTAACACAGATGGAGTGGAGATACAGCCGGATACCCTTGAAGTGAAGTTGAATGGAAAAGAGATCAAAGATGCGAAGATCATACTGGACAGCAACGGGTTTGTGATCGAGACAGGAAAAGACCTGAAAGTGGTAGATAAGATAGAAGTCCTCTATCATGTACTTTTTAAGGAGGCTTCTCTGGATGGGGCATATGTAGTGAATACTGCTACAGCAAAAGGAAGCAATACAGCGGAAGAAACCCAGGATAACAGAGTGCTTGTGGTTGATGAGAACCCTTCCCTTGAGGTTACAAAAACTTCCGATAAACAATATTACAAAGTGGGCGAGACAGGACATTACAGTGTAACGGTGGCACAGAATACAAAGGCTGCTACAGCACGTAATGTTATCATCAAGGATGAGGTTATGACAGAAGGAGCCAGAATCCTTCCGGAAACCATTGTGATACGCAACACCGCAGGCCGTGTCATGGATGAAGCGGAACTCGAGCATAATGATATCAGATATACCATCTTTACCGGAAAAGACCTTGCGTATGGAGAGAATTTTACTGTCACATATGATGTTCTTTTTGAAAAGGAATCTCTGGCTGGGAAAGATATCCTGAATGTGGCAAGAGCTACCTGTGATAACTTAAAAACAGAACAGAAAGATCCGGGTCCGCAAAAGATTACAGATGGCCTGACAGTTTATAAAACTGCAGAACCGCAGATCGGAAGCCTTGTAAAGAACGGGGATGTGATCACATACCATATTGCTGTGCAGAATACCTCTGAAGAAATGAAAAAAGTGGTACTTGTAAAGGATAGGATTCCGGAATATACCGAATATGTAGAAGGTTCTGCAGAGGGAAGCGACCTTGTATCTGCAGATGTGAAGGAACTGCAGGGAAAAGCTTATACCGTATTTGTTATTCAGAATCTTAAAGCGGGTGCTGTGGAGAACGTAAGTTTCCAGGTTAAAGTAAAGGATGCACCACAGGATGGAATGATATTAAATGTAGCGCAGGTGCGTGAGACAAAAGCGGCTCCGGAAGATATTACAGAGGATACCTGGAACCACGAAGGATTCCGTAACACTAATGAGACAGTTCATTATCTTGATACCAGATGGGTAAAAGACTCCAACACTGTGTACATTGATACAGGCAAACTTTCCATAGAAAAGACATCAGATAAGCTGAATTATGCTGTTGGTGAAACCGGGTACTATACCCTGACTGTCACACAGCAGAGAGAAGGTGCTGTGTCCAAGAATGTAGCAGTTGAGGACAGCTTGAAAGAAAGAGGTGCCGTGATCCAGGCAGATACCATCCAGGTAAAGAAAAATGGAAAGGAATTGTCCGGGGCAGTGATGGAAACGTCTGAAATGGGATTTTCTATCCAGACTGGCACAGACCTGTCATACGGTGATGAGATCACTATTACTTATGAGGTACTTTTCCAGGAGGCATCTTTAGCAGGAAAGACAGTACACAATGTGGCTGTTGTAAGAGATGATGAAACTGCCCAGGGAGAGGAACCCAAAGATGATAATACCGTTACAATTGGGAAATCAGGGCTTCTGATAAATAAAACATCAGACAAGGAAAGCTATAAAGTCGGTGAGATCGCACATTATACTTTGGAGGTTCGTACAGCAGCAGATGAGTTTACGGCAGAAAATGTAGTGATTAGGGATGTTATGAAACAGCAGGGTGCCAATGTGGTATCCGGTACCGTAAAGGTTTACCTTGATGAAAAGCGTTTAGACACAGTGGATGTTGAGGAAATTGATAATGGATTTGTTATCACCACACATACAAACCTCTCCGGTGTACAGGTGATGAAAGTCACTTATGATGTTACCATGGAGAAAGAATCCCTGGCAGGACGGGATATTCAGAATGCTGCTACAGCCGATGCAGACAATACCGAACCGGTGGATACCGTCCATTCTGTGAAAGTACCAGGTAAAGAAAAACCGGAGAAACCAACGGAAACGCCAGATCCAACGGAAACTCCGAAACCAACGGAAACACCAGATCCAACAGCAACGCCAGTTCCGACAGAGACACAAAAACCAACAGAAGCACCATCATCCACCGTAACTCCGGCACCAAAGCCGACGTCCACACCTGTTCCAACAGCAACACCTTCCGGCAGCAAGCCTGGAAATACCGGAACTGGTTCAGGCACAGGCAGCTTAAACAGCAGTTCCGGTAACTCTGGAAGTTTAAAAGATACTTCCAGCAGTCTGAAAGGAAATGTACAGACAGGAGATACCTCTCCGATTTTCTTGATTATGATGGTCGGAATCCTTGGAATCTGTGGTCTGACAGTGTATGTCATCAGAAGAAAAAAGGGTAAAAAATAACACAGGGTTTACAGGGCAGCCATATACAGGCTGTCCTGCTTTAAGGAAGAGGTGAAAATGCGGAAAATTCTTGGAATATGCTTACTCATCAGCTCAATAGGTATGATCGCCTGGTCAGGGCTGAACGCATACAGTCTGTTCATGAAGTATAAGGAAGGTCGTGACAGCTATCAGGAAGCAGAGAAATATGTGGAAGTACAAGTGCAGAATCAAGAGGAAATACCAGACAGGGCAGAGGAAGAAAATATTTCAGAAAAGCTGACTGCCCCGATTTCTGTGAATCTGGAGGAACTGAAAAAGCGTAATCCGGATGTGAAAGGGTGGATATATATAGAGTCCATTGACCTGAGTTATCCGATATTACAGGGAACTGATAATGAATATTATCTTACCCATTCCTGGGATAAACAGGAAATCTTTGCCGCTTCTATATTTATGGATTACAGGAACCGTCCGGATTTCAGGGACTATAATACAGTCATTTACGGGCACAACATGAAAGACGGTTCCATGTTCCACAATATCCAATATTGTATGGAGCAGGAGCATTATGAGAAAAGTCCTTATATATGGGTACTGACTTCAGAAGGGGATTACCAGTATGAGATATTTTCGGAATACGATACCCGTTATGACAGCGATACATATACACTGTTTTGGGAGCCGGGAGAGAAACTGACGGAATATATCAGAAAGATGCAGGGCCTGTCTTTGTGGGAATCCCGGGTGCAGCTTGGAGAGACAGAGCATATTCTTACACTGTCCACCTGCAACGGGGAACATGACCTCCGGCGTATCGTGCAGGCAAAGCGGGTTTCGTGACAGAGGAAACTTTGCGACATGATGTCGCAAAGTTGGAGAATAGATTAATTTAGGAGGAGGTATTGGATGGGCAGCCGTGCAGGGTCTAAAGAACTGATTGAATTAGGGGAACGTATCAGGAAAAGGCGGCAGGAGATACATTTATCGCAGGAAACATTCGCAGAAAAAACAGGGATCAGCGTGAATACCGTCAGCCGTGTAGAAGGGGGACAGACGGCAATGTCCATAGAAGTCTTTAAAAAGATGCTGGAAGTTCTGGATACAGATGCAAACCATCTGTTAGGGGAGACTCCTTCTAAAGACAGGCAGTTTGACAAACTATTCTGCCGCATCCGGAACCTGAAAAAAAATGAGCAGAAAGTAGTTCTGCAGACTGTGGATACCATGATAGACGGGCTGCAGAAGTGCAGGTAAGATAAATCCCCCATATCTGGGGAAAAAATGAAAAAAATTCCCCATATCTGCTGGGGTAAAACATGGTTTTGGCTGTTAAACTGATTATAAAGAAACAGTGACGGCTTTAAAAACTGGGAAGGAGGAAAATGAAAAGGGAAGAAAGCCTTTCTTATCGAAGAAGCTGTCCTTACGATGCCATGGGGGATTATTCCGTTTTTCCTGAAAATGAAGATAAGAAAAAGAAAGATGGCAGAACAGAAAAATCTCATTCTGATCATTCGGATGGGAACCGGTAAAAGATAGAATTTTTTACAGGCAGTAAAAGGAGCTTCCGGCTCCCGTTAAAAAAAACGGGTGCGCCGGGAGCGAGTTTTACTGCCTTTTTCATTTTGGTAATTCCTGTGATAGCTCTCTTCCAGTGTACCCGAAGCCGCAGGGCAGAAAGGTTAGAAAAGAATGCTGACACTATTGGATTTGAAGCAGATCATGGAGAAGCCACAGGAAAAGTATTCTCCATCTGCAAAATATTTGGAGAGCCAGGAAACGGGAATCGTCAAAAAGAAAATGGGAATGGAGGCACAGCTTACCGTATATGGGAATGGTTATGCAGTGTACCGGATAAAAGACAGGTCAACAGTTTTTTCTATCCATTCCTGTGGCGATTATGTGTATAAATCCTGTGGGAAATTTGTGCGTATCAGGGAAGATGTATTTGATAGTCTTGAATGGTATATACGCCTGGTTCTTGAGGGAGAGGACAGGCTGTTTCATAACAGGGAAGTACAGGAACGTGAAAAAAATGTCTCATATCATTCTGTATCAGAGGAATGGAAGATTATGGAATGCAGGGATGTTTCCCCTCTGGAACAGATCATAAAAAAAGAAACCGCAGAAGAACTGTTAAATATACTCACAGAAAGACAGAGGGATGTGATCTGTCGGCTTTATTACAGGGAAAAAACACAGAAAGAGATTTCAGAAGAACTGGGAATCTCTGCACCCGCTGTATCCAGGATTTTATCCCAGGCTGTACGGAGGATACAGAGAAAACGGGATAGAAAATGCACGGAAAACGGGAAGGAAGGGGGAAACAGTCATGCGAGGTAGAAAGCCAAAAGAGAGGAAAAGCTATGTGCTCCGGATGGGGGATGGTACGATTGTGGAAGTGACCAGAGAGGTTTATCTGGAATGGTATCAGTCAAAACGCCGAGAGCGTTATCAGGATGAAAAAAAGAGGAAACACGGGGTATGCAGTCTGGAAGCGCTTGGAGAGCCGGGCTTATCGTCTGTGAATATCAAGGTAAAAGACAGCCTTGAAGAAACAGCGATTAGGAACCTGTGTATAGATAAGCTCAGATTTGTGCTGGATCATCTGCCAGAGGAAGATGTTTATCTGCTCTACCTTTTATATTTTGAAGAAATCACCGTGAAAGATGCTGCACAGCTTTTTGGATGCAGCCGGAAAAACATCCAGAACCGGCGTAAGAGGATTCTGGATGAGCTTCGTGGATTATTGCAGGGGATGGGGATAAAAGGGGGATATTTTTAGAGAAGAAGCGGAGGCAATATCTCCGCTTTTTGTTTTTTAAGGAAAGTTATCCTGGTAGAGGATAATCAAATTAACAATGCCTGTAAGGACTAAGTTTCCGTTATATGGAAATTTTTCTATTCCTATGATAGAATGAATTTATTATAATGAATGTACGGAGGAAACATGAAATTACTTGATTTAGATATGGATTATTTTATGGACAAGATTGCTGTTAGTGCACCCGAATCTAGCAGTGAGCGTCTATCTGAAGAGTCCTATGGGAATAGTGTATGGGATGAAAAGCGTGTTAGAGACTTCTTAGAAACCAATCTAGGGCTTTCAAAAAGCAGAAAGATAAGAGGGCGCATTGTTACTGGTCATAATGAGGCACTTTTCTTTTGGAAAGAGCTTATTAAAAAACGAGAACTAACAATTCCATTTGAAGTTATTCACATAGATTCCCATGCAGATTTAGGACTTGGATATTCTTCTTGGACTTATATATTAGATTTTCTCCTTCAATACCCGGTTTCAGAGCGCCAGAAACATAACCATTACCAGGATTGTTATGGAAATATAAAAGCAGAAGGTATTGGTGATTATCTCTTATTCGCAATCGCGTATCGATGGATTTCAAAATTGACTTATTGTGCGAATCCCAACGGGGATAAAAATGACTATATTTGGGATATACTACTATAAATGAGCAAATCTGAAATTTTACCAAAGTTACTTTAAATTGCCTAAAAATAAAGACATCACGCCTTTTTAGGTGTATACTGTTTCTGAAC
>SAAH01000062.1 GCA_009929525.1 Clostridia bacterium
CTTCGTGTCAAGTGATTTTTTGAAAAAGGTGGAGAAAAAATAAAAATGGAATCTCAGAAGCCAGATAAACAGAGGCTTAGAGATTCCGAGAGTCTATTATCATCAAAGGGGCAAATGGTTTTCAGAAAATGGCAGCCTTTGGATAAACTGCAGTCAACAAGTTCTCTTTGCAGTTCTTCTGTAAGGCGGACGCGGACGGCTGTACGGTGGATATTGCAGGGTTCCGGATCATCAAAAAAGAGAATGCTTTTTTCTATGATGACGGAGTCCTTTATGGGAATATCTTTTAAAAGTCCCTGATAAAGACAGTTGTCTTGAAAAAATATCTGGATATGGGGAAGCGGTGCTGATTTCTTGTGGTGAAATAACATATGAGAATCTCCTTCTTCTTTGGAATAACGGTCACCTATAACATACTATAAAATTTGCACAAAAACAATGCTTTTTGCAGGGGTGGTAAAATGAAAAGAAAAAGTCAGAACAAAATGGCATTAAGACTTCTCTGGTATTATCTGGCGATACTGATCATACCAACGATCACAACTACAATTATATATTTTACTACAAGGGAAGCCCTGCTGGATGTACAAAAAGAGAAGGCAAATGTAGCTCTTACGGATGCTGTGAATCAGTATGAGCAGGAGCTTGCCGGGATTCGTAATATTGCCACGTACCTGAGTTCAGATACAACGATCATAGACCTGGCAAAAGGCGGCGATGCGTTAAAGAACGATATCTATTATACGATGTATCAAAGCTGCGATGAATTTCCAAAGTATACCTTGACCAACTCTATGATCGGAGATATCTGTGTGTGGTTTACGAATCAGCCTTACGTCATGAGTGTTCCGGGAGTATTTCCGAAGACAGACCGCGCAGTTTCCACGATACCAGCCCTGCGGGAATCAAAGGTGTGGGAGCTTCAGGTAGAGTTTGGCGGAGAATATCACTATATGGAGATGAATCTGGGAAATGGAGATACGCTGAACTCCACACAGATCCGTGTTGTCCATTCGCTGTCTTCCACAAAGGGAGACCGTTACGATGGGGCAGTTGCTATTTCTCTGGATGTCGGGGTGCTTAATAAACTTCTCAGAAGTATCCGGCCGAGTGTACAAAGCAGTGTGTTTTTACTGGATGAGAGAGAAAATATAGTCAGAGCATTTACTGAAAATGAATATGAGATCGGGGCGGCAGCTGATACTTCCTGGGAGGAATATGTGCAGGAAAGCAATATAGAACGAGGAGCCTATACCTATAAAACAATATCAGATGACAGTGGATGGTCGTTTGTGGTGGTGATTCCGGTTGCTGAACTTACTTCAGAGATAGGCGGAGTTAAGTATTTTACAGGCTTTTTGTATGTTTTGTCGATCGTGGCGGGATGTTTTATATGCCTCTATTACTGGTATCGCAACCGCAAGATGGTGAGCCGGTACTGTGAATTTGCAGAAAATCTTCCGATGAGGGAAACGGTTAAGAGCGGTAAGCAGGAATTTTGGAAGAGCTTTGAACTTTTTTTGGAGCAGATTGAGAATATGCAGTCTACTTTTACAAAGCAGGAGCAGATTGTTCAGACAGAGAGCATACGGAAGCTTTTGCTGGGGAGATACCGTAATATAAGTGAATTTGAAGAAGAAAATGTGAAGATGGCAGTTAAACTGAAGGAGCAGACAGGATTTTACGTGGATGTTGTGCGATTTGAGAATCAGATGGTTGGAGAATTCCTGCTGGCAGAAGAAGAAATCCAGGAGCGAGTGGAAAGTTTGTTTTCAGAAACACTGAATCTTACTCATTGGATCTACGCTATAGACAGGACAACCTATGCATTGATACTGGCAGCGGATGGAGAGGAAAGCATTGTTCACGTGGATAATGAACTTTCGACGATATGTCTTCAGGGAGAAGCTGTGGGAGGCGGACTTTTTGTAGGCATCAGCCCATATGTGGAGGAGATTCTGAATCTTTCCGAAGCATATGAGTATGCAATGGATATCTGCAAGAGCGCGAGCTTTTTCCAGATGCATATGCCATTGATGAAAGAAATGGGGACCGAAGAAGTTCACAGCGAAGTGCTCACACGGGAAAAAGAATTACAGATAGAACAAACAGTGCTTTGCGGTTCGGAAAATGATCTGGAAGCCTTGCTGATACAGATACGCGAATCTAATATAGAGCAGCTTCAGCATCAGTACTGGATGACACATATGATGAATACACTTCAGTCTATACTGATACGATATCTGAAAAAATGTCCAGATGACTGGAACAAGGAGATGATCATCAAGAGTCAGAAGGCTGAGTGGCCGGACGAGTTGTTTTTGCTTTTGCGTATGGCAAAACGTCACCAGGTCATGATGGAAGAAAGCCAGAATGACAGACTTCGCCAGGAAGTAAAGGACAAGCTTGAAAGTTTTATCCAGAAGGAATTTTCAAATGAGAGTTTTAATCTTGCAGTGCTGGCAGAGTATATGGAGATGCCGGAGCAGAAGCTTTATAAGGAATTTAAGTTATACTTTGGTGTGACATTCAGTGATTATCTTGAAAATGTACGCATCATGAATGCCTGCAGGCTGCTGAAACAGGGAGTGGCGGTGAAGGATGTTACTTTGCAGGTGGGGTATAATAGTGATTATTCTTTTCGGAGGGCGTTTAAGAGGAGTACGGGGGTGACGCCTAGTGCTTATATGAAGATGTGACGCGGGATGACAATTACAATGTGAAACTTTATGGCATCCGGTATAGTGCATTATAAATTTGTTGATGCGGCATATAGAGGATTTCTTGAGTTGTCTGCCACGTATTATGGGGAATGCGTGGCAAGACGTGTTCAAGATGCACTTATATGCCGAATTTGACAAATTTCTCCCTGATATTGGCACCATATCTGTCGGAATCGAGGTACGCAAGGAAAATATTTCCATATTTGCCCAGGCACAATCCCGGGAAGCAGCCGATTGCTGCCATATCATAGAATCCCCATCCTCAAGGAGCATATTCGCATTTCATACAATCACATAATAGCACCAAGACAATACAATAACGACACCACAAGGAAATCCCCGGCGTCCGTCTGCCATCTTACATTGGAATTAACAGAAATTAACATGTCCTTTCATTTACGTGAATATGCCCAAAAACCCCGAAAAAACGCCCCATTTTCAAGCAAAAATCAAAATTGTATGGTCGAAAAAAATGTGTTTCTTGTTTATTAAGCCTACAAATGATATAAATAACTCACAATTCTTGTACAAAAAGTTTGGAAGACTAAGAAAAGGAGAAATACAGTATGAAAAAGAAAATGAAACAAATCACAGCATTAACACTTTCCACAGTTATGGCACTGGGAATGACAGCATGTGGAGCAGGCGGCGAAGGAGGAGCTACAGATGAGAAAGTTGCTCTGACAGAAAATGGAACTTATCCGATCGTTGCTGAGGGTGAGGGCCTCACACTGACATGCTTCACAATGACGATGCCAAACGTTGAGGATCTGGCAACAAATGATTTCACAAAGTATATGGAAGAAAAAACCGGGATCAAAGTAGAATTCGAAACCGGAACCAGAGATGACTGGGAAGACAAGTTGAATATGTCCCTGCAGTCAGGCGACTACCCGGATATCATCATGGGCGTATCACCAAACATGGCAAAATACGGAGTTAAAGAGGGAATCCTCATGAAATTGGACGACTACGTGAATGAAGACATTATGCCAAACTACTATAATATGTTCAAAGACGATCTGGATCTTAGCCGTGAGTCCGACGGAAACATCTACTCACTGCTGGCAACCAATGACTGTTACCACTGTTCTTATGGAAGAAAAATGTGGATCAACACAGAGTACTTAGATAAGATGGGATGCGAGATGCCTCAGACCACACAGGAATTCTATGATGTATGTCAAAAATTCCTTGAGATGAAACCAGACGGAATCGCAATCGGCGGAACAGCACCTGGTGCAGGATGGTATTCTACATTCCAGGATTGGATGATGGGATCTTTCTTATTAGCTCCTCAAAAATCCCGTACACTGAACGTAAATGATATGACTGTTATCAACAAAGAAGGAAATATCGTATGTGCAGCTACAGATGACAGATACAAATCATTCCTCGAGTACGCAAATTCTTTATATGAGTTGGGCGCAATCTACGATGGTGACTTCACACAGACACAGGAACAGTTAAAGACAATCGTAAACCAGGAAGATGCTCCTGTATTGTGCTTCCCGGAAGGAACGATCTCTGATTACATTGATTCTACTTCCAATCCGGATCTGTACAAACAGTATACAACTCTTGCACCACTGGAAGGACCAGACGGAACAAGACTTTCTACATACTTCAAATATGATGCTATCAGCAGCGGAAACTTCTGCGTGACAGATGCATGTGAGAATCCTGAAGCAGCTCTTAGATGGGTAGACTTCTTCTATTCTGAAATCGGCGACCTTTCTTCACAGTACGGTGCTGATGAAGGAAAAGACTGGGCACTGAATCCAGAAGGTAAAGTTGGACTGAATGGAGAGCCTGCTTTGTACGAAGTACTGAATGGTTACTCAGCAGAAACACAGAATCATGACTGGCAGGATATCGGTATCCGTGTAGCTCCGGCAGATTACAGACTGGGACAGTCCGTAGATCCTAACGTAGATCCATATGCACCAGACGGACTGGAAAAATTATTATACGATGCAACAGCAGAAAATTATGAACCATACGGACAGAACGAATCTAACTCTGACCTGGATATCCTTCCTGAACTGAAACTGACAGATGAGGAATCTACCAACATTTCTACAATCGCAGTAGAAGTAGAAAAAATCATCAACGAGTCATCAGTTGCATTTATTACGGGAGCAAAAGATGTAAATGCAGAATGGGACAGCTTCAAGAACTCTCTTGAAAAAGCTGGATTGCCTACTCTGCTGGAAACTTACCAGACTGCTTATGACAGGACAATGGGCGCATAATCGAAGCTGATTAAAATGGTACAGTAAGGACTCAAAACAGATGGGCTGCTGCCAGACGGCAGCAGCTTATCTTACGAGAGTCGAAAGGAGAGATCGATTTGAACCAGAAGACGAAAAAAAAGAAACCGAAACTTGGAAAATCAAATTGGCAGTTTTGGCTGATCATCAGTGTCCCGCTGATTTATGCGATCGTATTTGCCTACATTCCTATGGGTGGTATCCTGATGGCATTCAAGGATTATAGTATCAAGCGTGGTATTCTCGGAAGTGATTGGGTAGGGCTTAAGTATTTCAGGCAGTTCCTTACCTCTACATCCAGTATCACGGTTATTAAGAACACATTTGTCCTCGGTATTTATTCGCTGGTAGTTAATTTCCCATTTCCTATCATCCTGGCAGTCATGCTCAATGAGATAAGAAGTGTCAAGTTCAAGAAAACTATGCAGCTTGTGACTTATGCACCATACTTTATCTCCATCGTGGTCATGGTAGGTATGATGATGCAGATGATGGATCTTAGAACAGGTATTTTCAATGTGATCTTACAGCATCTGGGAGTTGACCCTGTGAATTTCTTTGGAGATGTGAAGCTTTTTAGACATCTTTATGTATGGAGTGGTCTGTGGCAGACGATGGGATATTCATCGATCATCTATATCGCAGCACTTGCCGGCGTAAGTCAGGAACTGAAAGAGGCGGCGATGATGGATGGCGCAAGCCGTCTGAAGAGAATCTGGCACGTAGATCTGCCGGGCATCCTGCCTACGATCGTTATCATGCTGATCTTCAGCTGTGGAAATATCGTAAATATTGGTTTTGACAAGGTATTCCTGATGCAGAACAGTTTGAATGCAGACGTATCCGAGGTTATCTCAACCTTCGTATACAAGGTCGGTGTCGTGAATTCGGATTTTGGTTTCTCGACAGCAGCAGGTCTGTTCCAGTCGGTAGTAAGCTTTATACTGTTGATCTTTGTCAATAAGGTAAGCAAAAAAGTAACAGAAACAAGTCTGTGGTAAAGGAGGGAAAGAATAATGAAGACCAAATTCAAAAGTCAGAGTCTGCAAGACAAGATTTTTATCATTGTTGTGTATTCACTGCTCATCATGTTGTTTGTTATCGTGGCTTATCCACTGATCTATATCGTGAGTGCTTCTTTTTCTGACCCACAGGCAGTTATCAGCGGAGAAGTTATCCTGTGGCCGGTAAAACCGACCCTCAGGGGCTATGCAGCGGTATTTAAAAATAGTAAAATAGTTACAGGATTTATCAACTCGATTTTTTATATGGTAGCAGGTACTTCACTGAATATCGTCATGACAATCCTGTGTGCCTATCCATTGTCAAGAAAAGAGTTTACAGCAAGAAGTAAACTGGCAGCCATCTTTGTATTTACCATGTATTTTAGCGGCGGTCTTGTACCAAGCTATATTCTGGTCAATAAACTGGGTCTGATCAATACCCCATGGGCGATGATCATCCCAAGTGCAATGTCTACTTATAACATGATCATCTGCAGAACCTACATCCAGAATTCTATTCCGGATGAACTCTATGAGGCAGGACAGCTTGACGGCTGTACCCCATGGAAATATCTGATCAGGGTAGTTGTGCCGCTGAGTAAGCCGATCATCGCAGTTTTGGTACTGTATTACGGCGTTGCAAAATGGAATAATTACTTTGACGCAATGATATATCTGAAGAAGGATGCACTGCAGCCGCTGACGATCGTTATGCGTGAGATATTGATACAAAATAAGGTGGACTTCACCATGATCAGCGATGTAAAAGTCGCCTCGGAGCTGCAGGGACTTACCCAGCTTCTGAAGTATTCTACGATCGTAGTAGCTTCAGTTCCTGTGCTGCTCATCTATCCATTTGTACAAAAACATTTCGTGAAAGGTGTTATGATCGGAGCTGTCAAAGGGTAGCCTTTGATGAGGATCATACAGAAGGGGAATCAAAAAGCTATGGAAAATGCAATAGTAAAAGCCAGAACAGAAAGAACACAGTGGTATCGCGATGCACGTTTTGGCATGTTTATCCATTGGGGATTATATTCGATCCCGGCAAGAGGCGAGTGGGTCCGAAGCACAGAACAGCTTACCAAAGAGGAATATGAGCCCTTTATGGATGAGTTCTATGCGGAGAATTACAACCCAAGGGAATGGGCGAGACTTGCAAAAGAAGCAGGAATGAAGTATGCTGTTCTTACGGCAAAACACCACGATGGCTTTTGCCTGTTTGATACCAAATACACAGATTTCAAATCTACCAATGCCCCATGTAAACGTGATTTAGTGAGAGAATATGTGGAAGCATTTCGTGCAGAAGGAATCAAGGTTGGATTATATTTTTCCATTATTGACTGGCGTCATGAGGATTTTCCTCATTTGGGGGATAAGAACCATCCGATGAGAAATAACGAAGCATACGGCAATGAAAACCGTGATTTTGATCGTTATCTTGAATTCATGCACGGACAGGTGAGAGAACTTCTGACGAATTATGGAAAGCTGGACCTGATGTGGTTTGACTTTTCCTATGAGGGAATGAAGTGTGAAAAATGGAAAGCGGCAGAGCTTATTCAGATGGTCCGCGAGATCCAGCCACACATTATCATTGATAATCGTCTTGAGGGAAGTGCAGAGGACGCAGGTTCTATCAGAACACTGGATCCAACACCATACTCAGGAGATTTTGCTTCACCGGAGCAGATGATCCCACCGGCATGTATCTGTGATGCGGCTGGCACCCCGATCCCATGGGAGGCATGTATCACCCTGAATAATAACTGGGGATATGCCGCACATGACAAACACTACAAATCACCGAAACTGGTGGTGAGAACACTGGTGGAATGTGTCAGCAAGGGAGGCAATCTGATCCTGAATGTAGGACCAAACTGCAAGGGAGAGATTCCGGAAGAATCCGTAGAGATCTTGAAAACTGTGGGAAAATGGATGAAACAAAACAGTAAAAGCATCTATAACTGTACCTTCTCCGAATATGAAAAACCGGAGTGGGGAAGATTCACCCAGAATGGAAATAAGCTGTATGCCCATGTTCTGGAAGAACAGGTTGGAGCAATCTGTCTGCCGAAGATGGCTGGCAAAGTAAAATCTATGCGTCTGATCATGGATGGTACAGAAGTGAAGGAATCTTTCTTCTGGAATCTGAAAGAATATTCAGACAACGCATATTTCTTCTTTGATCCACATGCGATAGACTGTTATCCATTGCCGGATGATATCGATACAGTGGTAGAAATAACATTAAAAGAGGATTGATAAAATGGAAACAAAAAGTGCATGGCTTAAGTATGATGAAGCAGGAAAAAAAGAGGTATTTGCATTTAACGAAGGATACAAAGAGTTCCTGTCAAAATGCAAAACAGAGAGAGAATGTGTAACAGAAGCGGTCAAACAGGCAAAAGAGCAGGGATATCGTGACCTTACAGAAGTAGTAGATGCCGGTGAGAAGCTTCAGGCTGGAGATAAAATATATGCGGACTGCATGGGAAAGGCTTTGGCACTTTTCGTTGTGGGGAAGGAACCGCTGGAAAAGGGTATGAATATCCTGGGCGCTCATATTGATTCTCCAAGACTTGATCTGAAACAGAATCCTTTGTATGAAGACAGTGGGCTTGCCATGCTGGATACACACTATTATGGTGGAGTGAAAAAATATCAATGGGTTGCACTGCCTCTGGCTATGCATGGAGTAGTTGCGAAGAAAGACGGAAGCATCATCACCATATCCATCGGCGAAGATGATTCTGATCCGGTAGTAGGAGTATCTGATCTTCTGATCCATCTTTCAGCAGATCAGCTTGAGAAAAAAGGCAAAGAAGTTGTTGAGGGTGAGGACCTGAACCTCAGTATTGGAAATATTCCTTCAGAGGAAGCAGAGGAACCGGTTAAGAAAGCCATTCTTCAGATCATAAAGGAGAAGTATGACTTTGAAGAAGAGGATTTCCTTTCTGCGGAGATAGAGATCGTTCCTGCTGGCCGTGCAAGAGATTATGGTCTGGACAGAAGTATGATCATGGGTTATGGACATGATGACAGAGTGTGTGCTTATCCATCAATGAAAGCCATCTTTGACCTGAATGGTTCAGAGGCTCCAGAGAAAACAGCAGTTTGTCTTTTGGTAGATAAAGAAGAGATAGGAAGTGTCGGTGCTACAGGCATGCAGTCAAGATTCTTTGAAAATGCGGTAGCCGAGCTTATGAATGCCATGGGAGAGTATACAGAACTTGGAGTCCGCCGCGCACTACAGCATTCCAAGATGCTCTCTTCCGATGTAAGTGCAGCATTTGATCCAAACTATCCAAGTGTTATGGAGAAAAAGAACGCAGCATTTCTTGGAAATGGCTTATGCTTTAACAAGTTTACAGGCTCAAGGGGAAAGAGCGGATCAAACGATGCAAATGCAGAATATCTTGCAGAGCTTCGAAAAGTATTGGATGATAAAAATGTATCATGGCAGACTTGTGAACTTGGAAAAGTAGATCAGGGCGGCGGCGGAACAATTGCATTTATCATGGCTAATTACGGCATGGAAGTAGTTGACAGCGGCGTAGCAGTACATAACATGCATGCACCATGGGAGATCGTGAGCAAGGTGGATGTATATGAGGCTTATATGGGCTATCTGACATTTCTTCAGAATATAGGAAAATAAATTACAAATGCGGATATGATGACAGATCAAATCGTTGTCATATCCGTTATCTATGGAGGGTATGTCGTGGAAGAAACACGTACGCCGGAATATCGGGTAGAGCGGGACTCTATCGGAAAAAAAGATATTCCGGGAGATGTATATTATGGGGTGCAGTCTTTGCGGGCTGCGGAGAATTTTCATATCACCGGACTTGCGATGCATCCGGAGATCATCAACAGTCTTGCTTATATCAAGAAGGCGGCTGCCATCACAAACTGTGAGGTGGGACTTCTTGAAAAACCTATCACAACGGCTATCGTTCAGGCCTGTGATGAGATCATAGCGGGAAAGTTCCACGAGGATTTTATCGTGGACCCGATCCAGGGAGGTGCGGGGACTTCACTGAATATGAACGCAAATGAAGTGATCGCCAACCGTGCGATTGAACTTCTTGGCGGTGAGAAGGGGGATTATTCCATCGTCAATCCCAATGATCATGTAAATTATGGTCAGTCAACCAACGATGTGATACCGACTGCGGGAAAGATGACCTCACTGAGACTTTTGAAAAATCTGAAAAAGGAACTTTTAAGATTGCACAAAGCCCTCTGCGAGAAGGCGGAGGAATTTGATCATGTGATCAAGATGGGAAGAACGCAGATGCAGGACGCAGTACCGATCCGTCTGGGACAGGAGTTCAAGGCCTATTCGGTTGCTATCATGCGAGATATCCACCGTATGGATAAAGCCATGGACGAGATGCGTACACTCAATATGGGAGGTACGGCGGTTGGAACGGGGATCAATGCGGATGAAGGATATCTTCAGCATGTAGTCCCGAATCTGAATGATGTGTCTGACATGGAATTTGTTCAGGCCTTTGACCTGATCGATGCGACGCAGAATCTGGACTCTTTTGTGGCAGTATCCGGCTCCATCAAAGCCTGTGCGGTGACACTGAGTAAGATCGCAAATGATCTTCGCCTCATGTCTTCAGGACCGAGGGCAGGATTCCATGAGATCAATCTTCCTGCAAAGCAGAACGGGTCCTCCATCATGCCAGGTAAGGTAAATCCTGTGATCCCTGAGGTAGTGAATCAGGTTGCATTTAATATCATCGGAAATGATATGACGATCACTATGGCGGCGGAAGCAGGACAGCTGGAACTGAATGCATTTGAACCGATCATTTTTTACTGCATGTTCCAATCCATCGATACCCTTGCCTATGCAGTCCATACTTTTGTGGATAATTGTGTATCAGGTATCACGGCAAATGAGACAAGATGCCGGTATCTGGTGGAAAACAGCGTCGGTATCATCACAGCGATCTGTCCTCATGTGGGTTACCAGAAGGCGGCAGATATCGCGAAAAAGGCACTGAAGACAGGGGAATCTGTCCGCACTTTGATTCTGGAAGAAAAACTTCTGGATGAAGCACAGCTGGATCATATCCTTGACCCGGTGAATATGACAGAGCCCGGGATATCAGGAAAGAAACTGCTGTTTAAGAGCAAGTGAAAATAAGAAAAGAGAAAAAAAGTCAATCAACTCTTGAAATAAAATCAGATTCATGTATAATGGTCAATGTCTGGAAAATAAAAAAGATATAACAGAAAAAAGGGGAGCTCATACATTAGTGGGCTGAGAGTAAGCTGAAGCTTTGACCCGTAACCTGATTTGGATAATGCCAACGTAGGGATATATGATTGCAGTGTATATATTGCAGGATATTACGTTTTGGCGTGGTATCCTGCTCTTTTTTTATGCATAACCGGATAGTACAACAAACCCCAAGCGGCACACCGGGGGCACCACCTTGTGTCGCTATACAAAATTAATGCGAAAAGGAGATAATTATGAGAACAGCATTAACAATCGCTGGAAGTGATTCCAGTGGAGGCGCCGGCATCCAGGCAGATATTAAGACAATGATGGCAAATGGCGTATACGCTATGAGTGCGATCACTGCTCTTACTGCTCAGAACACAACCGGCGTAACAGATATCATGGAGGTGACTCCAAAGTTTTTGGCAGAGGAACTGGACTGCATATTCACGGATATATTTCCAGATGCGGTCAAGACAGGGATGGTTTCTTCCAGCAGCCTGATTCAGGTGATAGCAGAAAAACTAAGGCAATACAAGGCAAAAAATCTTGTTATCGACCCGGTTATGGTAGCGACCAGCGGAGCAAGACTGATCAGTGAGGATGCGATCGAAACATTAAAAAAGGAATTACTTCCATTGGCAACAGTGATCACGCCGAATATTCCAGAAGCAGAAGTGCTCTCAGGAATAAGTGTGAACACGCAGGAGGATATGATAGCGGCGGCGAAAAGTATCCGTGATACCTTCGGCTGTGCCGTACTTTGCAAAGGCGGACATAAAGTAAATGACGCAAATGATCTTCTGGTACATAAGGATGGATATCGCTGGTTCTATGGAGAGAGGATAGATAATCCCAATACCCATGGAACAGGCTGCACACTGTCAAGTGCCATCGCTTCCAACCTGGCTAAAGGATATGACCTGGAAACCTCAGTGGAGTATGCCAAGAATTATATTTCAGGCGCACTGAATGCCATGCTTGATCTGGGAAAAGGAAGCGGTCCGATGAACCATGGATTTGCTGTCAAAGGCGACTATGAAAGCAAGTGTCAAGATGAGTATAAAGATGACTGCAAAGATGACACAGCGGAGGTGATGGCAGATGAATAATTCCAAGGGAACTTCTATATTCAGCAACGGACTGATCTGGTTTGGAGCGGGTGTATCGATCGCAGAGATCCTGACGGGTACATATTTTGCTACCTTAGGCTTCTCAAAAGGAATGGCAGCGATCCTTCTTGGACACCTGATCGGTGGATTTATGATGTTTGCAGCGGGAATGATCGGTGCGAGAGAACGAAAAAGTGCTATGGAGACTGTGAAAATGAGTTTCGGACAAAGAGGAAGCATTTTGTTTTCAGCGCTGAATATACTCCAGCTTATGGGCTGGACGGCAATCATGATATATGATGGAGCACTGGCTGCCAATGGGATCATTAAGACCGGTGCCTGGGTATGGGCCCTGATCATCGGAGTGCTTATCATGCTTTGGATCCTTATTGGTCTTAAAAATCTGGGAAGAGTAAATACCATTGCCATGGCAGGTCTGTTCATCCTGACACTGATCCTTTTTAAGGTGATCTTCTTCGGCGGAGCCGGAATGGAAGCAATCGTGGATGAGAGCCTCAGCTTTGGAGCGGCTGTGGAACTTGCCGTGGCGATGCCGCTATCATGGCTGCCGCTTATCAGTGACTATACAAGGGAAGCAAAGGAACCATTTAAGGCTACTCTTGTGAGCGTCATCGTATATGGCGTGGTAAGTATCTTCATGTATATGATCGGTATGGGTGCAGCTATTTATACTGGTGAATATGATATCGCACAGATCCTTATGAAAGCTGGTCTTGGTATGGTGGGACTTCTGATCGTAGTACTGTCAACCGTTACGACCACATTCCTTGATGCATATTCTGCTGGAGTATCCTGTGTGTCTATATCGCCAAAGATACCTGAAAAATGGGCAGCCGTTGTGGTTACTGTCATAGGAACGATCGCAGCGATCGTTTATCCGATGGATAACATAACCAACTTCCTTTATCTGATCGGTTCGGTCTTCGCACCGATGATCGCCATCCAGATCGCAGATTACTTTATACTGAAGAAAAATGAAGCTGGTCTTGCATATAATCTTCGCAATCTTGTTATCTGGTTGTTGGGATTCGGGATTTATCGTCTGCTGATGCATGTAGATACGCCGATCGGCAATACCCTGCCTGATATGGTCATCACGATCCTTCTTTGCCTGGCAGCGGATGTAGTTACAAAAAATATGAAAAAAATAAAATAACAGTTTCCGTCCTCTGGATGGAAACTGAAGGAGGAAAAATGGAAAATACAAATATCAAAAAAATGACACTGACAGCAATCTTTGCGGCCATCGCCGTGGTGGGTTCTCTGTTTTCGTTTCCGGTCTTCGGTTCAAGATGTGCACCGGTGCAGCATCTGGTCAATATCCTGTGTGCAGTCCTTCTTGGACCGTGGTGGGGAGTTGCGGCAGCATTTATCTCAAGCCTTATCCGTAATATGCTGGCACTGGGAACTCTACTTGCATTTCCTGGAAGTATGTGCGGGGCACTGTTGTCTGGATTGCTGTATAAGTATTTTAAGAAGCTTCCGCTGGCATATGTTGGCGAGGTTGTGGGAACAGGCATCATCGGAGGAATGTTATCCTATCCGGTAGCAGCATTCGTCCTTGGTAATGAACAGGCGGCGCTTTTTACTTTTGTAGTCCCATTTCTTATCAGCACCTGCGGAGGGACGATCATTGCTATATTCGTTGTGGCAGCGTTGAAAAAAACAGGACTTCTCTCATGAGAAGTCCTGTTTTGGTATTCCATATTTTCGGTTGACCTAAAGTAAGGTTTAACTCATATAATAGATGGATAACTAATAAGTAATCGAAAGCAGACACAAAAAGGAGAACAATATGAAATATCGTGAATTAGGAAGAACAGGCATTGGCGTCAGTGAGATTGGCATGGGATGTGAGGGTTTCATGGACAAGACGTATGAACAAGTCAAAGAATTAGTAGACAAGATGGAAGAAGGCGGGGTAAACTGCATCGATTTGTATGCTCCGAATCCGGAATTTCGTTCCAATCTTGGAAAAGCACTCCAGGGACGCAGAGACAAGTTTGTCCTTCAGGCTCATCTGTGTACTATCTGGAAAAATGGACAGTACAAGCGTACCCGTGACCTCTCAGAAGTAAAAGTGGGATTCGAAGATCAGCTGGAACGTCTCATGACAGATCATGTGGAAATCGGCATGATCCATTATGTGGATTCTCTTTCTGATTGGGAAGAAGTGAAAAATGGCGATGTGATGCGGTACGCATTGAAGCTTAAAGAGGAAAATAAGATAGGGTGTATCGGAATGTCAAGCCATAACCCGATCGCAGCTTTGGCTGCTGTCAACAGTGGGCTTATCGATGTGCTGATGTTCAGTGTAAATCCATGCTATGATCTCCAGCCAGGGGATGAAAACGTGGAAGCACTGTGGGATGAGAAAAAATATGAGAAACAATTGGTCAATATGGACCCGGACAGACAGGCACTTTATGAAACCTGTCAAAGAGTTGGCGTTGGGATCACAGTTATGAAAGCCTTTGGCGGAGGAGATCTGTTAAATGCAGAATTGTCTCCGGCTGGAAAAGAGCTGACGGCATTCCAGTGTATCCATTATGCACTTACAAGACCGGGAGTTGCCTCTGTAATGTCAGGAGCCCGCAGTGTAAAAGAACTGGAAGACAGTATTGCCTACGAAAATGCCAGTGAAGAAGAAAAAGATTATGCAGCAGCTTTTGCAGCTATGCCTCGTATCAGCTGGCAGGGACATTGTATGTACTGCGGTCATTGCGCCCCATGTCCAAAAGGAATAGACGTAGCAAATGTCACAAAGTTTCTTAATCTTTCTATCGCCCAGGGAGAGATACCGGAGACGGTCAGAGAGCACTATGCTGTGCTGGAACATAAAGCAGGAGAATGTGTGGAATGCGGTGCCTGTGAAAAGAGATGTCCGTTTGGCGTTTCTATCATCGATAATATGAAAAAGGCAGCCGAGATGTTTGGCGCATAGTTTTTTGAAATATATAGTTTTATTCTTGAATATTTTCTGGAATCAGTGAATTTTAACTAATTTAAGCAGGTCACGGCACATCAGTAAAAATAAGATGTGTACGAGGTATATACAAACGGATAGCCGAATATTACCCCGTTTTATGCTGAAACAAGAGAAAATCCAGCTGAAATTGGTGATTTAAAGCGCCAATCCGGCATATAAAAAAATACCAACAGCCATGCCTCGTATTATGATAAATTCGAGGCATGGCTGTTGGTGAATTACGCTATATGCCGAGATACACAGTTTATAATGTACCATGCATCCAGTTTCAAGTTGTTTGGAACTGATAGAGTAGTATTTTGACTATTATTTTTTGTCTTGGGAGCAGTGAATAGTTAGTGGATGATTAGTGACATCCATGACTTCCGCATCCATGGTCGCCGCAGCTATGTCCTTCCTCATGGGAATGATGATTGCACATAGTATCGGGATCGTACTGAAGTTTTCCTTCAAGGAAAGAAGCAACCTGAGCATCTGCATCGCCTGAAGCGCCTGGATAAAGTTCGATACCGGCTTCGGCCAATGCATTTCTTGCTCCGCCGCCGATTCCGCCGCAGATAAGTACAGAGATATCACTGTTAAATAAGAAACCTGCAAGTGCGCCATGTCCCTGACCGTTTGTGTCAATTACTTCGGAAGAAATGATTTTCCCATCCTCCACTACATACACCTTAAATTGCTCCGTGTGTCCAAAATGCTGAAATACCTGTCCATTTTCATAAGTTACTGCGATTTTCATATCTGTATCTCCTTTTCTATTTTGTGAAGTGCTGCATGGCATCTTCCGGCTGCATAGTTCGTAGCTTCCACCTTCTATCCTCAAATGAGTACCTTCCACGAAGAAACGAGCGGTCTTTTTTCTCGCTGAGGCATAAAGAGCCTGGATTGTTGTCCGTGATACGCCCATCAGATCTGCGGTATCCTGTTGACTTTTACCAATATAATCAATCTGACGGATAACTTCATATTCCTCCACAGAAAGAAGAATCTCTATCTGACAGGGATGAGTATCCGAACAGGAAAATTCCCTATGGCTGGGCATATGACATACAACGATGGGTTTATTCGGTCTTGCCATGGATCACACCTCCTAAAAAGCTTACTAAATACATTATAAAACATTATTAACATATGTCAATAACAAAATCCCACAACCAACAAAAAAATTCCCACAACTCAAAAGAAGGATGATATAATGAGCGTTAGTGAGCCAACCTGCTCGCAGGATTGGCGAACGGCGAATGGCGATCGTGATAGCTGCGAAGCAGCGTCAAGCGCAAAAAGCGCGGATCACGATATAATGAGCGTTAGTGAGCCAACCTGCTCGCAGGATTGGCGAACGGCGAATGGCATATTTAGGAGGATTTAAAAAATGGAATTTTGGGATATCTATGATAGTAACAAGAAACTGACAGGACGCACAATGAAGCGAAATGACTGGTGTCTGAAAGACGATGAGTATCATCTGACCGTACTGGGAGTGATCGCACGTCCGGACGGAAGATTTCTGATCACACAGCGAGTGATGACAAAGGCATGGGCACCGGGTTGGTGGGAAGTGTCTGGTGGAGCTGTTCAGGCTGGTGAGGAATCACGTGCTGCAGTAGAACGGGAAGTGAAGGAAGAGACAGGTCTCGATGTATCAGGCTGTGAAGGCGGTTATATGTTTACCTATCACCGGGAGAATCCAGGCGAGGGAGACAATTATTTTGTAGATGTGTATCGTTTTGAAATGGATTTTGATGAGTCAGATCTGAAGCTTCAGCAGGAGGAAACAGCAGGATACATGCTTGCAACTCACGAGGAGATCAAAGGATTTGCGGATCAGGGAATCTTCCTGCACTATGACAGCATCAAGCAGGTTTTTGAATAGAGGGGCAGGAGAAAATTGAAAAATATAAGTATAAGAAGATTTCTTGTTATGGTCATGGGTATCTTGATCATGGGACTGGGAGTGGCATTGTTTAAACTTGCTTTGATGGGAAATGATCCCAGCTCAGCGATGGTCATGGCTATAGGAGATAAGATAGGACTTGATTTTTCCATCATGCTCATTATCATGAACGCATTGTTTTTTGTGGTAGAGATCATATGGGGAAGAAAATATATAGGGATTGGAACTTTTTTTAACTGGTTTGGCGTAGGCATTCTGACGACGATCTATCTCAAGATCATCAATAGTCTCGTAATCATTCCGGATGCTTTTCTTCCAAGACTTGCCATACTGGTGGCGGGTATCCTGGTGCTGAGCCTTTCGGGATCCCTGTATCAGACAGCGGATCTTGGGATCGCACCGTATGACTGCCTTTCCATTGTGCTCAATGATAAGACGAGATTCCAATATTATTGGTGCCGTATCTTTACGGATGCCATCAGTACACTGATCTGCTTTTTGCTAGGTGGGATCGTTGGTCTTGGAACATTGGTATGTGCATTGGGATTAGGACCATTTATCCAGTTTTTTACAAAACATGTGTCCAGAAAATTATGCGGATATGGTGATTCGGACATGCAGGGACCATTTTCAAAGAAATAAGAAAGGGATGATCGTAAAATGCAGATTACAGTGCCGCATTATTACAAAAGATTCCATTGTGTTGCAGGGGAGTGCGAGGATACCTGCTGTGCGGGATGGAAGATCATGATCGATGATAAAAGTCTGGAAAGATACAGAGGGTATCCGGGAGATTTTGGAAACCGTCTGAGGAATTCTGTTGATATGAAAGAGAGTTCTTTTAAGCAGTACGATAGCAGATGTGCGTTTTTGAGTGACGAAGGCCTGTGCGATATCTATTCGGAGGCGGGTCCCCAAATGCTCTGTGCCACTTGCAGGAATTATCCCCGCCATATCGAGGAGTTCGAAGGACTAAGAGAGATATCCTTATCCCTTTCTTGTATAGAGGCAGCAAAGATCGTCCTTGGATGCGAGGAAAAAGTGAGATTTCTGACAAAAGAAAAAGCAGGAGAGGAAGAATTTGCGGATTTTGATTTCTTCCTGTATACGAATCTGACGCTGGTCCGGGATGAGATGATCGAGATCCTCCAGAACCGGGAAAATGATATACGAGAGAGGATATCCCGGGTGACTGCTCTTGCCCATGATTTTCAGAATCGGATCGATGGTCAGAAGCTTTATCAGACGGAAGAACTGCTTGCAAGATGCCGGCGGGGTAAGATGAAGCCGGTGGAAATTTCGGCGACAGAACGCTTTCATACCATGAAGCGTATCTTTGGGATATTTGACCAGATGGAGGTTTTGAAAAAAGACTTTCCAGAGCTGATCAAAGAAGCCAGACAAGCACTTTATGCGGATGGTGCAGAGGCTTATTACACAAATTATGTGGAATTTGAAAAAGCAGTGGGCAGTGAGAGTGAGAAAAAAGAAGCGTGGGAGCGATACGGCGAGCAGCTTATGATATACTTTATATTTACCTATTTTTGTGGGGCGGTATATGATGAAAATGCGTATGCGAAAGCCAAACTTGCAGTAGTCAGCACACTTCTCATTCAGGAATTATGTATGGCTGTCTGGATCAGAAAAGAAGGAAAGATAGGATTTGATGATCTGGTAAATATCGCTCATCGCTATTCACGGGAGATCGAGCATTCGGATGATAATCTGAATCAAATGGAAAAAATACTGGATGAAAGCAAAGAATTTCATCTGGGATCACTGCTGAAACTTCTGAGTGATTAATACAGGATAGAAATAAAAATGGATCATTACATTTCTGTAAACAGAGTTGATGTAATGATCCATTTTTATTGGTATTATTTTTCGTTTGGAAATTTGGCTCGTACCAGTTTGACCACCGTTCCGGATAAGAGGAACAGGGCGATCAGGTTCGGAATGGACATCAGGCCGTTAAAGGTATCTGCGATAGACCAGAGCATTCCAAGATCCATCGTAGCTCCAAGGATAGCTACAAAGGAGTAGATTACCATGAAAGGACCGATGACTTTAGGCCCAAAGAGGAATTCGATACATCTTGAACCATATAATCCCCAGCCGATGATGGTGGAGAAGGCGAAGCAACATAAAGCAACTGCGGTAAATATGGATACCCAGTTTCCATAGGTGGAAGTGAATCCTGAGATTGTCAGTTCAGCCCCTGCTGCACTTCCGTAATTAACGGTGATCCCGCTGCACAGGATGACCAAAGCGGTCATGGTGCAGATCACGATAGTATCAGCAAAAACCTCGAAGATACCGAAGAATCCCTGCATGATCGGCTCTTTTGTGTCAGCCGCAGCATGGGCGATCGATCCGGTTCCAAGACCCGCTTCATTGGAAAAGATACCTCGGGAAACGCCCTTTTGCATACACAGGAAGATACTTCCTACCACGCCGCCGGTTACGGAACGTGGAGAAAATGCTCCTTCAAAGATGGATCTGAATACGGTAGGAACATTCTGGATATTCAACAGAATAACTCCAAGAGCCAGGACCAGATACATGAGCGCCATGAATGGAACCAGTTTTTCAGTTACCTTTCCAATTCTCTTAATACCACCGAGAAGGACCATGGCAACTAAAAAGGCGATGATGATACCGATGACCAGGTTCAATGTTGATAAATTGTCATTAGAGATCAGTTTGTAATTGATCAGAGCTGAGTTGATGGAAGTTGTAATGGTATTTACCTGAGTGGCATTTCCGGTACCGAATACAGTAAGGACTCCAAATACGGAGAAAAGAACAGCCAGCCACTGCCATCTTTTGCTCAAACCATTTTTTATGTAGTACATAGGTCCGCCGACCCAATCCCCGGAAGGATTTTTTTCACGGAAATGAACGGCCAATGTAACTTCAGAGAACTTTGTACACATACCTAAAAGTGCGGAAATCCACATCCAAAAGACAGCTCCGGGACCACCGATGGCGATAGCTCCGGCAACACCGGCGATATTTCCAGTGCCTACAGTAGCTGCAAGGGCGGTACAAACGGCCTGAAAAGGTGTGATAGAACCTTCAGAGGCTTCTTTTTTGTGAAAAATCTTTCCGATTGTAACTTTGAAGGTGTAACCGAACTTGCGGAATTGAATGAAACGTGTGCGGAAACTTAAGAGAAGTCCCACGCCGATGATGCAGACCATAGCCGGGATGCCCCAGACAAACTTGTTGACTGCATCGTTGATTTGTGTGATGATTTCTAACATGATTTACTTTTCCTTTACAAAAATTTTTTATATCATACCATGAAATTGACAAAATGTATAGAAAGTTTGTGGGGAAAGACATAAAATGGTGGTAAAACAGTTGATGTTCGCTTCGTGGGAATGGTATACTGAAAGACAGGTGTTTTGTATATAAAGGCGAGAGGACGGGATAAAAATGCAAAATTATTCAGGTGAAGTTGGACTGCAGTATCATCTGCAGATACGAAAAGGTGATGTGGGAAGATATGTGATCATGCCGGGAGATCCTAAGCGGTGCGCTAAAATCGCCGCGCATTTTGATGATGCAAAACTGATTGCTGACAGCAGAGAGTTTGTTACTTATACGGGATATCTGGATGGAGAAAAGGTCAGTGTGACTTCTACTGGTATCGGCGGACCATCGGCATCGATCGCGATGGAGGAGCTGGTACAGTGCGGGGCAGATACATTTTTGAGGGTTGGAACCTGCGGCGGCATGGAGATGTCTGTGAAAGGCGGCGACCTGGTCATAGCTACCGGTGCTATCCGTATGGAAGGAACCAGCAAAGAATACGCTCCGATAGAATTTCCAGCAGTAGCTGATCTGGAAGTGACGAATGCACTTGTATCAGCGGCCAGGAAGCTGGGATATACTTATCATGCTGGGATCGTTCAGTGTAAGGATGCATTTTATGGACAGCACGCACCGGAGAAGATGCCGGTCAGCTATGAACTCCTGAACAAATGGGAGGCATGGAAACGTCTGGGCTGCAAAGCGTCAGAGATGGAATCAGCGGCGCTCTTTATCGTGGCAAGTCATCTGGGTGTGCGCTGCGGATCAGATTTTCTTGTAGTCGGAAATCAGGAGAGAGATGCAGCAGGGCTGGAGAATCCTATCGTACATGATACGGAAGCTGCCATCAGCACAGCAGTTGAAGCGATACGCATACTGATCAAAGAGGAAAAACAGTAACGAAAAAAAGAATAATGAGCAGTATAGCTGCAAATAGTAAATATGGATATAAATATCAAGATATTTTGAGGAGTTTGGCCATGAAAAAATATAGAAGAATATTCACCATCGTACTCGATTCTCTGGGCATTGGAAATGCGGGAGATGCCAAAGTGTATGGAGATGAAGGGGCAGATACCCTGGGTCATATCTCAGAGAGTGTGGATGGATTTAACATTCCCAATCTGCAAAAACTTGGTCTGGCAAATCTTCATAAGATCCAGCAGGCAGAGCCAGAGACGGCACCGCTTGGCCGGTATATGGAGCTTTCGGAGAAAAGCTGTGGCAAGGATACAATGACGGGACATTGGGAAATGATGGGATTATATATCACAAAACCATTTCAGACCTTTACTGATACAGGATTTCCACCTGAACTCATCAAGGAATTGTCCGTCAGGACAGGACGCACGATCATCGGCAATAAAAGTGCCAGCGGAACAGAGATCCTTGAGGAGTTGGGAGAGGAAGAAATCGAGACGGGTCATTTGATCGTTTACACCTCAGCAGATTCTGTACTTCAGATCTGTGGTAATGAAGAAACGATGGGAGTAGAGACACTCTATCACTATTGCGAGATTGCCCGCGAGCTTACGATGAGAGACGAGTGGAAGGTTGGCAGGGTGATCGCACGGCCTTATACAGGAAAGAAAAAGGGCGAATTTAAGAGGACTTCCAATCGTCATGATTATGCTTTGAAACCATTTGGACGGACAGCATTGGACGTTTTGAAAGAAGAGGGGCTGGATGTTATCTCCGTTGGCAAGATATATGATATCTTTGACGGGGAAGGCTTGACTCAGTCGAACAAATCAAAGTCATCAGTCCATGGTATGGAACAGACGATAGATATTGCCAAGAAAGACTTTGAAGGATTATGTTTTACTAATCTGGTGGACTTCGATGCACTTTGGGGACATCGAAGAGATCCGAAAGGATATGCCGGTGAGATAGAACGGTTCGATGTAAAACTGGGAGAACTTATGCCTCTTCTTGGGGAAGATGATCTGCTCATCCTGACAGCTGATCATGGAAATGACCCGACATACAAGGGAACGGATCATACCAGGGAGCATGTTCCATTTCTTGCCTGGTCTCCTTCGATGAAAGACGGGGGCAGCCTGGGAGAAGCCGATACCTTTGCTGTGATCGGTGCGACGATCGCAGATAACTTTGAAGTGAAGATGCCGGAAGGAACGATCGGATATTCTATATTGGATAAACTATAGGAGGACATCATGGAAGAAAGAGAGATATTAAGTAAGGTAGACCATACCCTGCTAAAACAGACAGCAACATGGGAACAGATAAAAAAGATATGTGATGATGCGGTAAGTCATCGGACCGCATCTGTCTGCATTCCGCCTTTCTTTGTAAAACAGGTAAAGGAATATGTAGGGGATCGTATGGCTGTGTGCACTGTGATAGGATTTCCAAATGGAAATATGACAACAGCATCCAAAGTATTTGAAACCAAAGATGCAGTGGAAAATGGGGCGGATGAGATCGATATGGTCATCAATGTAGGCCTTGTAAAAGAAGAAAAGGATGGGGAAGTCCTTGAGGAGATACGTGCCGTGAGAGCCGCCTGCCCGGGGAAAATATTGAAAGTCATCATCGAGACTTGTCTCCTGACCAGAGAAGAGAAGATCAGGATGTGTAAAGTGGTCACAGAATCTGGTGCGGATTTTATTAAAACATCTACAGGATTCTCTACAGGGGGTGCAACACTTGAAGATGTTACGCTCATGAGAGCAGAGTCTGGCAGTAATATCAAAGTGAAAGCTGCCGGCGGAATCAAGGACATGGCAGATGCAGAAGAATTCATAAAAGCAGGTGCTGACCGCCTTGGGACCAGCCGCCTGATATCATGATCCGGTATCGGTTATCATGGGGCATACTGGAATAAAAGAGCAGACAAAGGATGGTAAATAAATGAAAAACGAATTATTTTCAATCGGACCATTTACAGTATATGGATATGGTCTGATGATCGCAATTGGCGTAATTGCCGCATATATCACGGGAGAGTACAGAGCGAAAAAGCAGAAGCTGGACGCAGACAGTGTCTTATCACTGGTACTTTGGTGTGTAGCGGGTGGACTTCTTGGTGCGAAGATTCTTTACATTATCACCCAGATGAAAGAAATCATAGCAAATCCCAAGATTTTATTGAATGTGGCAGATGGATTTGTAGTGTATGGCGGGATCATCGGAGGAATTATAGCTGCAATCATTTATTGCAAGATTAAAAAACTGGTATTCTTACAGTATTTTGATCTTTTAATGCCTTCCGTAGCACTGGCACAGGGATTTGGCAGGATCGGCTGCTTTTTGGCAGGATGTTGTTATGGACAGGAGACGGACAGTGCATTTTGTATTGTATTTCATGATTCGGCATTTGCACCAAATGGTGTAGGGCTGGTGCCGACACAGCTGATATCCAGTGGATTAAACTTCCTTCATTTCTTTGTTTTGATCTGGTTTGCAAAGCATAAAAAGGGAGAGGGACAGGTGGCTGGTTTGTACCTGGTATGTTACAGTGTGGGAAGATTTATCCTGGAATACTTCCGAGGTGATCTGATACGCGGGGCAGTGGGGACATTCTCAACTTCACAGTTTATATCTATATTTATCTTCACAGCGGGAATCGTTTTGATGATCGCCAGAAATGGCAAGATGACGGAAGTTCCTGCCTCAAAGGAAGAAGAATAAGAAAATGTGATATACAAAAGAGACGCTGCATTAGATAAATACAATTATCTAGTGCAGCGTCCCTTTTACTTTGGAGGACAAGCAGTATAAAAAGGAGCAGGATTATAACCAGTTTTTCTCTGTAATAACTGCATCATACCCATGAATCTTAATTTTATCACCGATATGCAGGGTATCTTTTTTAGCTAATATGTATCCATTATTCACTTCTTTCACATAAGAATACACCAGCTTTGAAACCCGGCCGATTTCCTCTTCTTCCCCATCGATATAGACTGGTTCACCGGGACCGCCATATTGTTTTGAACGGATATAGATGTCGGATTCCGGAACTTCAAAACCAACCATTTCTCTCGTAGGTCCTTCTTCTTTTACCTTTAGAAGGGCTTCTTTTCCTATGAAATCTTTATCCCATTTGATGTTTTTCTCCAAACCCACTTCAAATGGATTCGTATGGGCAAGGTCACGCATGTAATAGAAATTTGCTTCGGTAGGAAGTGTCCACGCCATGATCTGGAATTCTGTTACCTGTTTTCCGCCTGCTTTTACTACGGCAGCATCGAGCAGCTCTTCCAATGCATCACAGTCATCAGGATTAACATATATTTCATAACCCCATTTTTCACCGCTGAATCCACCACGATTGATCATGCATGGGATTCTTGAGTTTCCGCAAAATGTAATTTCAAAAGAGATAACTTCTTCTAAAGTACCAATCTGTCCTATTTTTGAAAAAAATGAAAAGACAGTATTGTGA
>SAAH01000183.1 GCA_009929525.1 Clostridia bacterium
ATTTTTAAGACATTCCACATGCTAAATCTCATTATCGTTGGTTCAAAACATAGGAAATGAATTTTCGGACATGTTTTATACTGTCATGAATAATTCAGGATAAATGCTATCGTAGCAACAAAACTGTTGAACTCTCAGGGAGCAGTGATCGAAAATGCATCAGATGGCCAGGAAGCTTTTGAGATGTTCAGGGAACATGAAGCTGGATATTATGATGTGGTCCTGATGGATATCCAGATGCCAAGGCTGAATGGATGGGAAGCGACTCAAGCCATTCGGGCATTTGAAAGAGAAGATGCAAAGAAGATTCCGATCCTTGCACTTTCTGCGGATGCTTTTGTGGAGGATAAGAGAAAATCTATTTCCATGGGAATGAATGGACATGTATCGAAGCCGATCAATTTTGAGGAATTAAGAAGAGCGATCAGAGATTCTTTTGTTTGATCATAAAAGAAAAAATCCAGATATATAAGGAAGACAGAAAGGAACAGAAGAGGTTATGGTTATTGAAAAATCAGAACAGATCATAAGAGAAGTAGGAAAAGTATTGGTAGGTAAAGACGAGGTAATAGAAAAAGTATTGATGACGATCTATGCAGGTGGTCATATTCTTTTGGAGGACTATCCAGGAGTAGGAAAGACAACATTGGCACTGGGATTTGCAAAAACACTGGGACTTGAGTACAAACGTATTCAGTTTACTTCGGATACGATGCCTTCTGATATCACGGGATTTAGTGTGCTTAACAGAGCTACAGGCAGATTTGAATATAAGCCGGGTGCGGTAGACTGTCAGCTGTTTCTTGGAGATGAGATCAACCGTACATCGCCTAAAACACAGTCAGCGCTTCTGGAGGTCATGGAGGAAGGAAGTGTGACGGTGGATGGAGTTACGCATCGGACGAAAAAACCATTTGTCTGTATTGCAACACAGAATCCTGTGGGATCTGTAGGAACACAGCCCCTTCCGGATTCTCAGCTGGATCGTTTCATGGTACGTCTCAGTATCGGTTATCCAAGCACGAAGGAGCAGGTAGATATCATTAAGCAGAGACAGCATCACAATCCTTTGGACAGTGTGACGAAAGTGGTAAATGCAGAGGATATCCTGGAAATCCAGAACTACCTTACATCGATCCAGATGAGCGATGAAGTGATCGAATATATGACAAAGCTGTGTGAACAGACAAGAAAATCGCCGTTGACAGAGTTGGGTGTCAGCCCTCGTGGGGTTATCGCCCTCAGTCAGTTATCCCGTGCGAGAGCCATACTGAAAGAAAGGACTTATGTGATTCCGGAAGATGTCCAGAATATATTTGTTGATGTTTGTGCACATCGTATGATATTAAAGCCTCAGGCAAAGATAGAAGGAATAACGACAGAAAAACTTTTGACAAATATCTTAGGTGAAGTGGAACCACCGCATCTTGGAACGAAGACAAGGGCTTAGAGGAAGCAGAGTATGTGGAAACGTAGAATAGTATATATCGTATTGTTTCTTGCGGTCGGTGGAATGTATGTAGCGGCAGATAAACGTCAGATCCTGGTCTTGTTGATCTTACTTGCAGTGCTTCCGGTAATATCTGCGATCCTGTTGTTTATTGGCGCAGGAAAAGTACATATTGACTGTGAACTTCAGGAGGCGTGTATCATTCATCAAAGAATTGGCATGAAGATCAAGGTCTGCTGCAGCAGCCGTATGATATTGGGGCGAAGCCGTCTTAAGGCAGAGTATGAGAATCTGTTATTTTCGACTACCAAAAAGCAAACCATATATCTGGAACGTGCAGAAAAAAAAGAAGCTTATTATGAACTTCCATATGAAAGTCAAAATTGTGGAAAAATCAAGTTCAAATTTTCCGATGTCGTATGCTGCGATGCGATGGGACTGTTTTCTAAGAAGTGTCATTGTGTATCAGAGCACGAGTTCACCGTATTTCCTCAGATATCAGAACTGCAGATCAGTATGAAGCATTTACCGGAATCCAGTTCATCTGGAAGCCAGTATGATCAGAATAAGAAGGGTCAGGATGTTACGGAAGTATTTGGTATGAGAGAGTATCGGGAGGGGGACAGCCAGCGAAGCATTCACTGGAAGTTATCCAGCAAACTTGATAAGATCATTGTACGTGAATTCAGCTATCCCTCTAATTATTACACACTGGTTTTATATGATACTTCTTTTGATAAAAAAAACAGTGACTATGCGCAGATTGTCAACGGCGTGCTGGGAATGACAGCATCAGTGAGCCGCGGATTGCTGAATATGAGTCATATACATCATGTGGGCACCATGTGTAAAAGTATATTTGCAGATATGGTGGTTGAAGATAATGATTCCAGCCAACAGTCGCTCACAAATATGATGAGCACAAGTGTATCAACAATGGAAGAAGCACCTGTGGATGAATTCATAAAGCAGGGTCTATATGAGAAATTTACAAAGATTGTTCTTGTTACAGGAGTGTTTGATGAAAATAGAATGAGGAATTTGGCAAATTACGTTGACTTGACAGTCCTTTTGATAGTCAAAGGACAGATAGATTATGTGGATAAAGGGCCAAATTATGATGTGATCACATTGGATGTGGATGTACTGGCTACAAAGATTCAGATGCTGGATATATAAGGAGAGTTATGGATAAGAAAGAGACTTCCGTATTCCTGCTTGAGGATACTGGATACGACCAAAAGGGAAATCGAATAAAAGGATGGGAACTGGGTATTACAGTTTTGCTGATGACAGGATTTTTAGACTGCTTCTATTTGTTGTACTCGCAGATTCCCTTCTTTTGGATCCTGTTCGTGGCAGGTATAGGTGCTGTTAGCCTTCTT
This sequence comes from Clostridia bacterium, assembly GCA_009929525.1. GTDB lineage: Bacteria > Bacillota > Clostridia > Lachnospirales > Lachnospiraceae > Oliverpabstia. Next base: position 2,836 of record SAAH01000183.1, read on the forward strand.
GGGATTTTTAAGGAGAGGAAAACAGTAAAGCTATGGATCCATACAGGGATATTTGCGATGTGTGTCGTAGTTGCACTGATCAATGGAGGCGGGGTACTCCGCGGCTTATTGTACTGTATCAATCAGTGTTTTACTGCATGGAATGCCCAGTTTGATGACTATATCACATTATTCGCCCTTAATTCTATCAGCGAGATGGACAGGCTGTCTTTTGCTGTTGTCATTGTATTGCTTGGTTCTGTGCTGCTTGCATGGCTGGTCCAAAAAAAGGCAGTATTTCTTCTTACAGTTATCTCTTATGGGATTTTGTTTTTTACATTATTGCTTGGGATCTGCCAGGAGATGATCGGGGTAGTGCTCGTAACAACAGGGTGGCTGCTTTTATGGCTGCGTGATATTTTGATTCATCAAAGCAGGAAAAAGAATATAGCGTCAGTGATGGCTGTGGTTCTTTTTGTTGGCATTATGGCATTTGTAACAAGAAATTACGAGGGAACTGCCATGGTAGAGGCATGGAAACATGCAATTTTGGATACCGTTGATGAATTTCGCTATGGAAAGGACACTTTACCGCAGGGAGAACTAAAAAAAGCTTATGAGATGACAGGTGGAGAAGATGATGAAAAGCTTGTGATAACTTTCGAAGAAGCACAGGAGATGTATCTTCGGGGATATGTGGGAAGTGAGTATACCGGAACAGGATGGGAAACTCTGAACGAAGGTGTATATAAAACAGAGGAGTCAGCGGGATTGATGGAATGGCTGCGGGCACAGGGATTTTCCGTGTCTGCCCAGTATATAGAATATGAAACGGCAAGAGCGGGTACTGCACCGGGACTGTCGGAGTTTGAAGTGGATAATGTAGGTGCATATAGAAAATATGCTTATACGCCTTACGAAGTTGCTGGCGTATCTAAACGTTCGATACAGGAGATATATGACTGGCAGTATCAGTCGGATAGTTTCTTTGGAACCGACAACTATACCTATACCAGTGCGGCATCGGAGATTCCCAATGAACTGATGGTAGCACAGAGTATGGAAGGAGATACGGCAAAAGCCTATACAGAGGCGGAAAATATTTATCGTGCTTTTGTGCATGACCATTATCTGACGATTGAGGATGATCAGGCAGATGAGATGAAGGAATTATTCTTTTCCAATGAGAACGTGCAGGAAGAAAATGTATATCAAGTGACTACACAGATCCGTATCGCACTGCAGCAGATGGCCAGATATAGTGAGAAACCGTATGAATATCCAGAAAATCAGGAATTTGTCGATTGGTTTTTAAACAGGGCGAAAGTAGGGAATGCGGCTTACTTTGCTACGGCGGCTACGATGGCATTTAGAGCTGCCGGAATACCGGCAAGATATGTGGAAGGATATTTTCTTACGGAAAGTAAGGCGAATGAGCTTAAAGCGGCGGACGCATCCTCTGTTACTTTAACAGCACATGATACCCATGCATGGACAGAAATTTATATTGATGGCATTGGCTGGATGCCTGTGGAGGTAGTGCCTGGATTTTATTTTGCTGAGTATACAACGCAGCAGGTTCTGGATATGCCCCAGTCAGCGGTGGCTGTGACTGACCAGGAGGAACAGGAAGAACTGCAGGGAAGTACTACGGATAAGCTTGAGGCGCTGACAGATGAAAACAATCCTGAGGAGGAAACGCCAATAGAAAAGACCGTCCGTATCCTTGGTATATTGGTCGGAATCGCTGTTTTTCTGGAATTATGTTTTCTCATTATCCAATTACAGCACAGTGTCAGAAAAGGCAGTTATAAAAGAAAACTGAACAAAGCGGATACAGATGAAAAAGCTGCTATTTTATATGATACAGTAAGTCTGATCTTCATGATCGATAAGATTCCGGGCAGTTCGGAATTTCCATATGAAAGAACGACGGATGTTTCTCAACATTATGAATCGGTAGACCCAAAAGATTACGAACGATTCCTTTCTCTTGTACAAAAATCAAGGTTCAGTACAGAAGAACTAAAGACAAATGAGATACATGCGATCACAGCTTTTACAGAGAAAATAACGCAGGAATCCTACAAAAATGCAAGAGGATGGAAAAAGCTGCTGATGAAGTATTGGTACATTGTGTATGATTGTTAAACATCAAAAGAAAATAATGATATTACTATAAATGAGCAAATCTGAAATTTTACCAAAGTTACTTTAAATTGCCTAAAAATAAAGACATCACGCCTTTTTAGGTGTATACTGTTTCTGAACA
>SAAH01000063.1 GCA_009929525.1 Clostridia bacterium
CTTTTCTCTTCTTGCCATAATAAAAGGCCTCCTATGATTTTATTTTATCATAGAAGACCTTGGATATCTTTATTTACAGAAAAACTTTCACAGACTCAAAAATCTGGAAACTCGGTCCACTTGTGCCTGTACTTCGTTCATTTTTCCATAATACCTTACTTTTGCTTCTTTTGTATAAACATGAATCTCCCTCTTTTCACTTTGAAAATACATGATGTCCTTATATGGGATTCTGTAATTTGCACCACCAAACTGACAGACAAAGCATCGGTTTACATCTGTTATCCGCTCACATACTTTCATGAAAATTTCTTCAAATTTATCTGTATCTATAGGCTTATCCAAGAAACGAAACGGTTCCACTTCAAGGATTTCTTTGCAATATGTATCATAGCTTGACACATATATGAACTGCACCACCTCATCTTTTTGTCGTATCCTTTTTGCAACTGTTATACCGTCCATTCATTCCATCTCGATATCAAGATATATTAGATCGTAATGTTCGCCATTTTCTAACCCCTGCCAAAGAGTTTCCCCATCTGAAAAAACTTCTGTATTCACTTTCAATTCATGTTCTTTACTAATATTTATAACCATTTTTTCAATCTCCGATGCCATATAAACATCATCATCACATATTGCAATATTTATCATTTGATTTCTCTCCCTTTTTCCTTTTTTTGCATATGTTTGCATATATTTTATCACTTATTTCAATTAATTTGTACCTCTTTGAGTCTCAATCTCCCCCAACAATCATTCGACAATTTCAGACCATATAGTACCTTATTTTGTAATTATTTTTCATTTCACAGATAATATTCTGTAATGTCTTTCTGCATTTTATGTCGCAATTTATTGATATACTGCCTCGAAACCCCAAGTTCCTGGGCTATCTCATTGTCGTTTTTTCCACTTATCAGAATGCTCTCTGCTATTTTTCTCTTCTTTTTCCCAAGTCCACAGAGATATCCCTCAAGATCCAAGTATAATTCGCTCAGACCAATCTCATCATTATAATCAATCACTTCCCTCATTTCCGCATAGTCTGTTTTGTATTTGGTTTCTTTTTTTACAATTCCGACGTACGCATGATGAATACACATTTTTATGTAATTTACACATTCCCCCTCACTCCGGCAATACGTTATCTTCCGAATCCCAATCAGCAATGCAAGTATCATTTCCTGCCTGGCATCTTCTTGCTCCCATGTATATAGTTTCCTTGCATATGACTCTATTAACGGGCTCATTTTATCGACAATATCAACAAATCCTTCCTTATTTCCATTTCTGAACTCTTCGATCATTTCCAATAGAAGTTTCTCCATCTGTTTTCCTTTTCCGACTAAGCGAAAAAGGAAAACCATGGATTATTATTCAGGATTTTGTTGAATCAACGACTGTACATTATCATAGCCATTTTCCCTGCAATTCTGCATAACACGTAAGATCCAATAGCCTAATTTTTTAACAACACCCTTGAAGCCTATTTTACTGCTGAGTTCTTTTTTCTTCCTTGCCTTGTACCATCCAGTCAGCCAATCCAGGATATTCAAAAGGATATAGATACCAAAGATATGATTGTGGCTGCCAAATATCTGGATAATAATAGCCATCACTGCACCCATGGCTGCATTATATCCTGCACTTATTTTTTCCATTTTCTTTTCTCCTCTCCTCTTTTTCTTCTTTATCCTTTTATTTTCCCTTCCTACACGCAATCATATATAGCCTCCCTCCTTTCCTGGCTGGTTCCAATTAAAAAAAGGAAAACACCCGTCATTTCGATGTCTTCCTTCTTTTCACACTAACCATATCATATTGTATCTATGCACTTCCATGCACTCTTTCCTGTGTCTTTTCCCCGCATCTCCAGTATTGCGATCGTGCGTGGTCGCGGTAGGTGGCACTGACAGGCAGGAGCTCGCCGTCCATTAATTTTACTGAATTGCCGTCAAACCAACTGATGTATCTGTAATTTACCATGTAGGACTTGTGGATGCGGAAAAACATCTTGTCTGCATTTTCCAGTCTTTGTTCTACCTCGTCCATGCGCCCGTAAAAACGATACCAGCCTTTTGGTGTCTTTACTTCTATGTGATGTTTGCAGGATTCCAGATAGGTGATATCCTGATAGGGAATATGGTAAGTCCTTCTTTCAAAGTTGAAGGAAAAATATCGCCGTTCATCCCGAAAACGCCTTACCATTTTTTTAAACCAATGCGTCACTTCATCTTCCTGCAGCGGGTATTCCAGATAGGCGGCAGGCATGACATCAAAGATTTCTTTGATCCTGCTGCTGCTTCTGGATATAAAGAAAAATACTGTTTCTTCATCTTCTTCCCGAAGGGTGGCCGCCAGCTTAACGCTGTCAATATCTTCATTTTCCATGGACAGACAAATGATATCGTAGCTCTCCCGCCTTCTGATTTTCTGAAAAAGCGTATTGCCACTTTCCATCGTTTCTACGCTTACCTGAATATTATTCTCGGATCCCAGATGTTCCAGTATCTCCTCCATCTGGATGAGCACATCTTCCCGTATATCGCATACGGCTATCCTCATGTAGCTTAACTTATCCGTCATAATGTCACCAACCTTAATAGTTTTTTATAGTCACTATTATAGCGTTCCATTATAAAGATTTTCAGTACATGTCATTTTTCATTATCTTTTTGTAACTTTTGATCAGATTTAAATGGTGATGTCTCCGCCACTAATGCTGATCCGGTTGGGCATATGCCATCTGGAAAAGCATTTCCTGAGAGTTCAGAGGTGTATATCCATTTTCTACTTTTTTATAGATGCCGTCCTCCAGCAGTTCTCTTGCCTTTACGTTATCGCTGAGCATGAGTCCAAACATTTCCTTGAGGCGTGTCTTCAGTTCCTCGCAGTATACCGGTAATGCAACTTCCACACGACGAAGGGTATTTCGTGTCATGTAGTCGGCAGATGCGATGTAGATCTGTTCTCTCTCACCTTTACCAAAGATGTAGATTCTGGAATGTTCAAGATATCTTCCCACGATGCTGATGATGTGGATATTTTCTGTCATCCCCTCGATACCCGGCTGCAGACAGCAGATTCCGCGGATGACCATATCGATTTTTACACCTGCCTGAGAAGCTTCGATCAGCTTGTCTATGATCTTCTTATCTGTCAAAGAGTTGATCTTAACGCCGATATATGCTTCCTCGCCGGCTTTTGCGATCTCTATCTCTCTGTCAATTTTTTCTATTACTTTATTCTGCAGACATTTTGGTGCAACCAGAAGATGCTCTGTATGCTCCACAGTCTCGCCCATGGAAAGGGTTCTGAATACCTCAAGAGCCTCAAGTCCGATCTCCGGACGGCTGGTGATGATAGACAGGTCGGTATACAGGCGGGAGGTTTTCTCATTATAGTTTCCTGTTCCTACCTGCGTGATATATTCGATCCGGTTTCCATCCTTGCGGGTGATCAGACACAATTTGGAATGAACCTTATAGCCGTCAAGTCCGTATATTACATGACATCCCGCATCTTCCAGAAGACGGGACCATGCGATGTTATTTTCCTCATCAAAACGGGCTTTGAGCTCAACGAGGACATCGACCTGTTTTCCATTTTCAGCAGCTTCCACGAGAGCTTCTACCACCTTGCTGTCCTTTGCAAGACGATAAAGTGTCATCTTGATCGATACTACTTTTGGATCATATGCAGCTTCATGAAGCATGTTCAGGAATGGTTTGATGCTTTCATATGGGTAAGAAAGCATAAGATCTTTCTCAAGTGCCTGGTCGATAACCGGTCTTGTCCGGTCGATCATCCGTGGATGCTGGCTTACTCTCTTCTGGAAAAACAATTCCGGTTTGCCTCTAAGTACATCCTGTACATTGAATACAAAGGACATATCCATCGGGGAATCTGATACGAATACCTGTCCTTTGTCAAGGTCCAGTACTCTGCAGAAGCTCTCGGTGATCTTGGCATCCAGGCTGCGGCTCAGCTCCAGACGGATCGGGCAGAGTTTTCTTCTCTGACGGACTACCTCTTCCATGTGCTCGCGGTAGTCAAGATCTTCATCGTAAATGCTGTCTGCATCAATATCAGCATTTCTCGTGATACGCACCAGTGCCTTCTCAGCAACCTTATATTTGTCAAATACATGAGGAAGGTAATGCAGGATCAATTCCTCTGCAAGGATATAACATCCCGGCTGTGTCGGAATCGGGATCATCCGTTCAAATACTCCGCTGTTACATGGGATGATACCTATCTTTGCTTTATCATTTTTTGTCTCAAGAACTGCCACTGCATGGATACTTTTATTTGCAAGAAATGGAAATGGCTGTTTTTTTCCAACGATGATCGTGGACAGCAAAGGCTGGATCTCCTGCTCAAAGTAGCGAGCCAGATAGCTTCTCTCTGCATCGGAGATAGACTGGAACTTCACTATCCTAACGCCCTGTGCTTCTACCTGCTCCATCAGTGCATCATAGATAGCATCTTTCTGGCGTGCCAGTTTTTTCACCTGTTTTAAGATAGCTTCGATCTGTTCCTTCGGAGTCATGTTCGTCTTATTCTCGCGAACTTCTTTTTTCAGGAACTGCATATCATGGAGGGATCCCACTCTGACCATAAAGAATTCATCCAGATTTGACTGGAAAATGGATAAGAATGTCAATCTCTCACATAACGGTATGGTCTCGTCTGCCGCTTCTTCTAAAACCCTCTCATTAAATTTCAGCCAGGATAACTCTCTGTTGATGTAGCAGGATGGCTGGCTATTCATTTCTTCATCTAAGATAATCTCTTTTGTCATCACTCAACCTCATTTTTCTTTTTTATTGTGTAACTATTCACGCTTATGACAGTTGTAATGTATGTGTCCGTGGTCAAAACTGCATAGCCAATGCTCATGGACAGTTTTGATTCCATTCCTCATTTTAGACAATCCTTATCTTAGTCTGCCACCCTTTGGCAGAAAAATTTATGTTAAATCCATGTCAAAAAAACCGAGTCTTACCAAAATACCGAAGGCCATGCACCTGCTGTTTATACAGTGTGCATGGCCTTCGGCATGTTATCTTTTATTCTCTTACTTTTATTATCAGATTCTTATTGCTAGTCTTTTGTTCGTTGCTTTCTGCAATCTAGCCTCTGTAGTAGTTGATCAGGCAGCCCTTCAGGATGATGCTTCTCTCATCATCAGTAAGCTCACCCAGTTTTACCTCAAATTCTTTGAGTGTATCGCCAACCACATAAGCTTTGATGGAATCGCTCTTTTCTTCCACTGCCTTGCGGATCTCTGGAATAAAGAGATAATCACCATTCTTAAATGGCAGTTCTCCCGGTGCTACCAGGAATGGAAGCATACCCCAGTTGATCAGGTTGGAACGATAACGTTTGGTCGCATACTCATTTGCCACATTTGCCCAGCCTCCCAGTACCTTCTGGCAGGATGCAGCCTGCTCACGGGCAGAACCGTCACCAGGTTTTACAGCAAATATCGTAGAGCCTACGCCTACATTTGTCTTATCTATCTCCGGATATACTGCATTGATCGTCTTGAATACAGGTTTCAGTTCCGCAAATGCCTCTACCGGACATTTTCCTTCCTGGATCGCTTTCTGCGCCACCTGAACTTCTTTTGCGCGTCCAACGTATGCCGGATCTTTTCTGGACAAAGTAAATTCTGCCAGACCCAGCGGGTTGGAGCGATAGGATGATGTCTCTCCTGACGGAATCAGCTCATCTGTTGTAGTTACCGGATCATGGATCTCGGATACCACTTTCAGGATCATATTTTCTGCCAGTGCAGGCATATCCGGCCAGTCCTTGATGTTTGGTCCAAACTGGATATCTACAGATGGATCTGCTACACCCTTGCTGTCAAAGACACGGTTTTCATAGATCGTGCTGTCGAAGAAATATCTTGGGTTCGTGTATTTTCCTTCAAATTCTGTTGCCGGGGTCAGGCAGCCTTTATTTGCTGCTGTTGCTGCAATAGAACGGGCATCCATAAGTGCAACAGAAGAAATCTGGCCATTCTGGATCTTGGATCCTTCTCTGTTCGGGAAGTTTCTGGTAGAATGGCGAACGCTGAATGCGTTATTTGCCGGTGTGTCTCCTGCACCGAAGCATGGTCCGCAAAATGCTGTCTTAACCACTGCACCTGTTCCCAGAAGTGTGGCAAGGACTCCATTTTTCGCAAGTTCCATATAGATCGGTGTACTTGCCGGATATACACTCAGGGTAAATGCATCAGATCCGATGCTTGCACCTTTCAGTATGTCAGCCGCTGCACAGATATTTTCAAATCCGCCGCCGGCACATCCTGCGATGATTCCCTGTTCTACGAAGAGTTTTCCGTCATGTACTTTATCTTTCAGTGTAAAGTCAACCTTACCGTCAAGGCTTACTTTTGCTTTTTTCTCCACATCCTCAAGAATATCCATCAGGTTTGCATTTACCTCATCGATGGTATATGTGTTGCTTGGATGGAATGGCATAGCGATCATAGGACGGATCTTGTCCAGTTCTACTACGATCATGCTGTCATAATATGCAGCCGGTCCCGGATTCAGTTCTTTGTAATCTTCGCTTCTCTTATGAGTCTCATAGAACTCTGCGATCTTCTCGTCTGTTTTCCAGATAGAAGAAAGACAGGTTGTCTCTGTGGTCATAACGTCCACACCGATACGGAAGTCTGCGCTCAGATTAGCAACGCCCGGTCCTACGAACTCCATAACTTTATTCTTAACAAAACCATTTTTAAATACTGCGCCGATGATAGCAAGGGCTACGTCCTGAGGACCTACTCCCGGGATCGGTGCTCCTGTCATATACACACCGACTACGCCCGGCATGTTGATATCATAAGTCTTGGACAGTAACTGTTTTACCAGCTCCGGTCCGCCTTCGCCCATAGCCATGGTGCCCAATGCTCCATAACGGGTATGGCTGTCGGATCCAAGGATCATCTTGCCGCCGCCTGCAAGCATCTCTCTTGCAAACTGATGGATAACTGCCTGATGAGGCGGTACATAGACTCCACCGTATTTTTTTGCACAGGTAAGTCCAAACATATGATCATCTTCATTGATCGTTCCGCCTACCGCACAAAGAGAGTTGTGACAGTTTGTCAATACATAAGGAACTGGAAATCTTTCAAGTCCTGATGCTCTAGCCGTCTGGATGATACCAACAAATGTGATATCATGGGATGTGAGTTTGTCAAATTTGATCTGAAGCTTTTCCATGTTTCCTGAAGTGTTGTGTGCTTCGAGGATACTATAAGCCATTGTTTGTTTCGCAGCTTCCTGTGGTGCAGGCAGTCCCTGCGCCTGAGCCTTTGCAGGTTCAACCAGTTCAGTGCCATTAACAAGATAAGTGCCGCCTTCCATCAATTGAATCATAATAAATCACTCCTCTTTTCTCATGTTGTTGTAACCGTTCACGCTGTAAACACGCTCACAGATTCCCGGTCTGTCTAGTCCTGCTTCTCCATGTATTTCATATAGCTTACTACCATCATGGCGATCTTAAAGGTAAGGGCATCATCAAAGACACGAATATCCAGCCCTGTGCTCTTCTGTAATTTTTCCAAACGGTATACCAGTGTGTTTCTATGAACATATAACTGTCTGGATGTCTCTGAAACATTCAGATTATTCTCAAAGAACTTGTTGATCGTAGTCAGTGTCTCATCATCAAATGTATCCGGCAGCTGTTCGCCAAATACTTCGTGCATGAACATCTGACACAGCGGGATCGGAAGCTGATAGATCAAACGTCCAATACCAAGGTTATTGTACGGAACCACGATCTTATCTGCATAAAATATCTTTCCAACCTCGAGAGCCATCTTTGCTTCCTTATAGGAACGGGAAACATCTTTGATCTCACTGATAATATTTCCATAGGAAACTCTTACCTGCGACATAGCTTCCACATTCAGCATATCAACCAGAGTTCTGGCCATCCTGGTCAGATCTTCATAGGTCTCTGTAGATTTCAGTTCCTTCACCACGATGATATTCTTCTCGTCGATCGCAGTGATATAATCCTTCGGTTTTGATGCATACAAACTCTTGATCGTCTCAAGAGCATTATTGTCTTTCTCATATTTTGTTTCTACCATAATGACAACGCGTCTTACTTCTGTATCGATGCGAAGCTTTTTGGCACGATTGTAGATATCTACCAGCAGAAGATTATCAAGCAGCAGATTCTGTATAAAATTATTCTTATCCAGACGCTCCTTGTATGCAATGATCAGATTCTGAACCTGACTTACTGCAATCTTTCCTATCATATAGGCATCTTCATTGCCGCCTCCGGTCACCAGAACATATTCCACATTCTGATCATCATACACTTTGAAAAAATGGTATCCCTGCATCACCTGACTGTCTGCCGGGGAATTTGCAAATTCGCGTATATAATCCGGATTCGGTCCATCATCAAAAGTCGTCGCCAGCATCTGGCCCTCTACGCTTAAGATACACAGGTCGATCCTGGTGATAGCTCTTAATTCATCAATTGTTTTTTGTAATACCTGACTGGAAACCAAGTCCCCACTTCCTTCCTGTTTGAGTTTCGTTTTGAGACTCTCTTTGAGGCTCTCTATTAATTTCTCTTTATTCTTTAAATAATATCGTACTTTTTCTGAAAATGCAATGATAAAGGTGGGATATTTGAGTTGTTGGCATGGGAACATCCTTACTGTTCACTCGCACTGTCAACAATTCAAAGAAGAAACAAGTTAATGGCATCGTGAGCAAACAGTAACCTGTTATCTGGGGCATAGACAAGCAAGATTCGCCTCCTGCCCTGTGTCAGGACTAATAACGCGGCAATAGTATAAATATGTTGCAGATGCCCCAATTCACTTGAAATCATCGTGTTTCGCCAGGCAAAACGGAATATATTTTCCCTTTTTTATGTATATGCCCCGCCGGACCAGCATAGCAGCGAAGACATCTCCATTTTCTTCTTTTGTTGACATCAATTTTCTTTCTTCCCCGTATCCCGCAAAGTATATTGCCGAACAATGCGTAACAGCAACGGGACGTCAGGTAGTTCCCGGGGTGGGGGTGGGGAAACGAGAGCAGAGAACTTCCAAGCTAACAGCCAACCCGCACTAAGCTCATCGCCAGTGGGCTCTTCGCTAAGTGCTTGCTAGGCTGTGGATCTCGTAAGATTCTCTAACCGCTCTCAAATTGTTTCCCCACCCCCACCCCGGGAACTACCTGACTGTGCCATCCAAGCCAGAGGGGATTTGAGTTTGCTCAAGGATCAAGAGATCGGTTGAGACTTCACATATGCCAACAAGAAAAACACTCTCGGCATATTGGTTTTCGTTGATACTTGCCCACCTAGCAAAGACCTCCCTACCCACCAATAGGCAGCCACTCTCTTCATGCATCGGCTCTTGGGATTGCCTACTCCATGCATCAAAGACACCTCAGCCCACCTATGGGCAGCCACTCTCGGCATGCATCGCCTCTTGTAATCACCTACTCCACGCAACAAGACCCTCAGCCCACCCATGTGCAGCCACTCTCGGCATGCATCGGCTCTTGGGATTGCCTACTCCATGCGACAAAGACCCTCCAGCCCACCCATGAGCAGCCAGACTTTCCGCATGGATGCGTTTTCCAAACAATTTGAGAGCGGTTAGAGAATCTTACAAAATCCACGTCTTAGCAAGCACTTAGTGAAGAGCCCTCTGGCGATGAACTTAGTGCGGCTTAGACGTTAGTTTGGAAGTTCTCTGCTCTCGTTTGGAAAACGCATCCATGCGGAAAGTCTGGCGTCCCCATACCAGCCCACCCATTTAAAAAAGGCGCCAACCCCCATCATCGGGGCTGACGCCATTAAATGCGTTATACTAGTTAGTAATTGTCAGTTCTGTCTCTTTGTCAAATACATGAACTTTAGACATGTCAAGACCAAATTTAACTGTATCACCTGTTCTGGATGTTGTATGAGGATTTACACGTGCTGTCATGCTGAATCCTTCAACTTCGAAATACAGATATACTTCAGCACCAAGCAGCTCGTATACATTGATAGTAGCTTCTACTGTGCTAAGTGGGAATGCATTTGCATCATCTGTAACGTTCTCTGGACGAATACCCATAACAACTGTCTTTCCATCATATCCACCATCGATAACTGCTTTAGCTTTTTCAGTTGGCATTCTCAGTGTATATGGTCCAACAAGAAGATCTACGTCTTTTCCTGTTACTTTAACTTTTGCATCCATGAAGTTCATCTGAGGTGATCCGATGAATCCAGCAACAAACAGGTTTCCAGGAGCATTGTACAGTGTCTGAGGTGTATCAACCTGCTGTACGATACCATCTTTCATAACTACGATTCTGGTACCCAGTGTCATAGCCTCTGTCTGGTCATGTGTTACATAGATAATAGTAGCCTGCAGTCTTTCATGCAGTTTGGAGATCTCAGTTCTCATCTGAACACGAAGTTTTGCATCCAAGTTTGAAAGAGGCTCATCCATAAGGAATACTTTAGGATCACGTACGATAGCACGTCCCATAGCAACACGCTGTCTCTGTCCACCGGAAAGAGCTTTTGGTTTACGGTCTAACAGTTTCTCCAGGTCAAGGATCTTAGCTGCTTCTTTAACCATTTTGTCGATCTGATCTTTAGGAACTTTTCTCAGTTTCAGACCAAATGCCATGTTATCATATACTGTCATATGAGGATACAGAGCGTAGTTCTGGAATACCATTGCGATATCTCTGTCTTTAGGCTCTACGTCATTTACTACTTTGTCACCAATCTTTAATGTACCACCGGAAATCTCTTCCAGACCAGCGATCATACGAAGTGTTGTGGATTTACCACATCCTGAAGGTCCTACGAAGATGATAAACTCTTTGTCTTCGATTTCCAGGTTGAAATCTTTAACGGCTTCAAATCCGTTAGGATATGTCTTATTAATGTGCTGTAATGATAAACTTGCCATAATGTACTTACCTCCTGCTAACGCAATATAGTTTCCAATTTTTTCAAGACACATATTCCTGTCTCGTGTAACTGTATAAAGTATATCGAAATTCCCCTTGAAACACCATACCAGTTTTACACAAATTTTTCATTTTCAGCTTGTAAAAAGTGCTCGGTGTCACTTTACATATTTGACTTTTAGGACAATTTGACTAAAATATTCTGTCTTTCGTATACACATTGACGAATAATTGTTTTATACTTTCTTTATTTGCATTTTATATCTTATTTCGTTATACTGAAAGCAATGATTTACGTCTGAAGACGTACTTGAAAACTGAGAAAAGAGGGACATCTATGAGTAATCTTTTTAACCAGGATAATAAGTTCTTCACCTTTATGGGAAGAGTTGCTGATCTTATTATCCTGAACATCCTATGCATTATCTGCTGTCTTCCCGTTGTTACAGCCGGTGCATCCATCACAGCGATGTATTACGTTACATTGAAGATGGTGCGAAATGAGGAATCTTACATTGTAAAAGGATTTTTCCATTCTTTCAAGCAAAACCTCAAGCAGGGAATCGTCATCCATCTGATCATGCTTCTTGTTGGCGGCGTTCTTGCCTTTGATTTGTATTTTATGAACGCTATGCGGGCCAATGGAACTGTCTATACAGTATTTACTTATGTATTCATGGTTGCGATTGCTGTTTATCTGATGATATTTGTCTATATTTACCCGACATTATCCAAGTTCTTTAATTCAGTCAAGAATACTTTCCGTAACTCGCTGCTGATGTCGATCCGTCATCTGCCTTATACGATCTTGATGCTTCTTATCACTTTCGTTCCTTTGGCTTCGATGTTTACTGTTCCCAAGGTATTTGCTTTTATGCTGATGTTTTACTTTTTGATGGGATTCGCAGTGGTAAGCCTTGCCAATTCATTTTTCCTGGCAAAGATATTTGACAAATATATTCCGGAAAAAACCGAGGATGAAGAAGAGAATAAAACTTCTGATGATATCGATGGATCCGTGTTCAAGAATCTTTCTCCTATCTCCGCTGAAGAAGCCGAAAATGCTTCCAAGACAGACGAAGCGGCTGATTCCAGTGATTCTGTAGATTCTGATATAGCAAAATAAAACGATGGCTGAAGATTCCACCTTATCCTATAGGAATCTTCAGCCATCATTTTTCTTTGTAATTTACTTTCTTTTTATCTATTGATTTAGCATTTCTTGATTTTTCTTTTTGGGCATTTATTTTTTCTCCGGTTCCACTGCATCGAAGGTGATCGTCACTTTGAACAGATCCCCATCCAGATAGATATCAAATGTTCCATGCTGGAGTTTTACAAGGTTTTGTGCAATGGAAAGTCCCAGTCCGCTTCCCTCTGTATTTCTCGATACGTCTCCGCGGATGAATCTTTCGGTCAGTTCTTCTGCCTTTATATTCAATGGATTGGCTGATATGTTCTTGATCTCGAAGATGACTCTGCAGCCTATCTTCTTCGCCTCCACGTATACCCTGCTGTTTTCCATCGCATATTTTGCAACGTTATTATACAGGTTTTCCACCACACGCCACATGCGGCGTCCGTCCGCCATGATGATCAGCGGTTCATCGGTGATACTGCATACGATCTGTAAGTTACGGGCAGAGAACTGTTCTTCGAATTCTCCATTGGTCTGACGGATCAGTTCACCAAACTGGATAGGCCGCATATCCAACACCACATTGCCGGAGCTGACCTTGGATGCTTCCACCAGATCTTCCGTCAACTGTTTTAATCTCTGGGACTTGCTTTCCAGAATATCTATATATCCTTTTACTCTTGGATCCTGGATATCTTCTCTCTTCAAAAGATCGACATAATTGATAATAGAAGTAAGAGGAGTCTTGATATCATGGGACACATTCGTTATCAGATCCGCTTTCAGCCGCTCACTTTTCAGGGTCTCCTGTACTGCTTTTTGCAGTCCTTCGCCCACATGGTTCACAGCCTCAGCCATCTCCTGATTATCGCCGATCAGTTCCTTTGCATCGATCTTGAAGTCCAGTTCGCCGCTGGCTATCCTGCCAAGACCGTCTTTTATGACCTGACGGCCTGCATTTTCACGGATCAGATACAAAAGCACCAGACTGTCTGCGATCAGGGACAAAAGGAATCCAAATCCGTCAAATGCCGAGATCATGAACATATTGCCCAGCACGAATCCTATGAAGAAAATGATCATCCTGCTTGAAGTTTTCCTTGCCATATAGACGCTTTTACAGCTTTGTACGATCGTGTAACAAAGGCTGCTTTTCCAAAACAAATGTCCCTTCATACGACGTACGATGCTCATCGTAAAACCAAGAAATAACGCTCCAAGGAAGAGTTCGCCCAGAATACAGATCACAATGACAAACAGATCCAGTCCTGTATTGTCCACAAACAAGGCTGCCATAGAGATCATGATCCCTAAAGCTATGATTCCTCCTGAGACCATAACCTCAGTCGGTACCTTATCTATCCCATTCAGCTGAAGTTCCAGATTCTTCCGGCTTCTTCCCGTCTGCAGGCAAGCCAGTGAAAATGCGAGCAAGCCCACAAGGAAGCTGATCAGCAGACATGCAAGAAGGACATTTCCCCATTCTGCGTATTTTGCATAATACTGATTCGCATAATAGAATTCATCTTCCACCGGGAAGGTTGTGTCCAGCACGATCGTGATTTTTTCATTTTCATTGCAAAGATAACTGTTCGTGAAAAAGTTTTTGATATATCTGCCGGCTTCTGTGTCCTGACCTTCTATGATGTCAGTCAGTGCACCATTTTCTCTTACTGCCTGGAAGATCATCTTATCTTCGCCATTTGCTGTGGTTTCTTTTTGGTAGCCATCCGCCCATGCCGGAACGTTCGTATAGACCACTCCGCTGTCCATATCTTCCACTGCAAACTTCATGTTTGTGCTCTGATCCAGATACTCCTGACATATCAGGCAGTTATCCAATTGATCACTCACATCCACCAGACTCTGATAAAGATCCATCAAAGATACATCTTCCGGATTCGCTTTGGCATAATCTGCGAGAGCTACACCGGACTCCGGCAGGATCGTCTCTGTTTTTTTTCCTGTGTCATACAGATAGATGAATTGTTCCGAATATTGATAGGCATTTTCTCCGTCCGCCATCTCCGGCAACTCTTCCTCATCATAGTAGCCATATCCATTCTTCACATCATAGAGAGCCTGGTCTATATTTCCTATTTCATCCTGTTGATACATCTCTCTGAGATTTTCCAGAGTGTATGTGGTATTCTTATTTTTTTGTTTTCCAGTGGCATTTGGATCCGTGATGTCCACTGTTTTTTTCATATCTATCTTGCCGTCTGTCAGGAATACGCTTCCGCCCTGTGATACATTGGACACGTATCTAATCAGCTGTGCTGACTGCTCCCCGCATTCGTTTGTTTCATAATAGGGCATCTCACCGCTTTTTTCTATCTCTTCCCATTGGAACCCGTTTTGCAGTATCCCAAGCAGAACAAATGCTGCTGCGGAAAAGAATCCGATCGCGACCAGATATAAAACGATCACGACGGCCTTTGCACCCTTCGAAAAGAAGATGCCCCTTTGTTTACTTTCTTCCATAATAACCTCCATGTCAGGGGTTACATTTTTTCCATCTTATATCCGATCCCCCAGACTACCTTCAGATATCTGGGTTCCTTGGGGTTGATCTCTATCTTCTCCCTGATGTGCCGGATATGCACGGCTACCGTGTTATCGGCCCCAATAGCCTCCTCATTCCAGATATTTTCATATATCTGTTCAATAGAAAAAACTTTCCCCTGATTCTTTATTAATAACAACAAAATATTATATTCGATCGGTGTCAGTTTTACATTTTCATCATCTACAGTTACTGTCTTAAGGTCATCATTGATGACTAGACCGCCGCAGCTATAGACCGCCTGTTCTTCTTCCACTGCCATATTTCCAAGTTGGGTATAACGGCGGAGCTGGGACTTTACTCTTGCGATCAGTTCCAGCGGATTAAATGGTTTTGTCACATAATCATCGGCTCCGATATTAAGGCCGAGGATCTTATCCACATCCTCAGATTTGGCAGAAAGTATAATGATAGGTATACTGCTGTACTCTCTGATCTTCCTCGTTGCCCGGATGCCATCAAGATTTGGCATCATTACATCGATCAAAAGCAGATGGATCTCCTTCTGACGCAGTATCTCCACTGCCTGAAGTCCATCATAAGCCTTTATAATGTTGTATCCTTCCTGGGAAAGATAGATTTCTATTGCTTCTACGATTTCTTTATCATCGTCACATACTAATATATTGAACATTTTTCATCACCTCACCTTCATTATATCCAAAAGCCTTTCACAAGACCAGTGATTTCTTTATGTTGTTATCTTATCAGGCAAATCTTTAGTCCGATTATTGAAAAATCTTAAGATTTGATGAAATATGAAAATGGAGCTGCCTGTTAAACCCTCTGTTCAACAGACAACTCCATTTTCATAATCTTATCAAGGCCTATACTGCCTGCGGTGATCACCGCCACATATAGGAGCATTCTTCCCAGCATCAGATCGCTGTGGAGACTATTCAGATAATAGTAACCCGGCAAAAGATATTGTATCACCGGAAAACTTCTTATATTGATAAATACAGGGCAAAGCACAAGGTTCACAAGTATGATCACCGGTATCGATGCACCCACCCGCCAGAGATTTCCTCCAAGCACACGGAGAAGATTGCAAAATCCTGTCACAGCGATCATATAAAGGATCATCAGCATAAACTCACGTTTCCAGCCAATGAAACTGCCTGACACCCACAAAGCCACATATGCACAGACTGCACCATCCAAAGTGCCCACCAGAATATATAGCCAGGGAAATAATCGTCTGTGGCGCACCGGCATCCAGATAAATATTCCCTCTTTTTCATCCTGCATATAAAACATCGTCACAGCCATACCACACAAGAGGATCAGTATCGCCAGCAGTCCCCGAAGAGGTGATGTGAGATAATTATCGGATCCGCCGGAAGCGTCACTTTTAGTCCCATCCATATAGGTGAAATTGAAAATGGATTCTTCCACCTGCATCCCTGCGTACATCTCGCGCATGGACAGATCAATGGTATCTTCGTCCATATCTTCAAAATAAGGCTGTTTTTCTATAAACTGCCTCACCGTCTCATAAGAAACCATCGGATATAATACGCCATACAGCTGCTCTCTGGCGAGCTTGTTCTGGATCGTATCTTCCTTCGTATAGACCGTCATTACATTTGCAGCTTCACCCGCCATATACTTTCGTACCGCTTCTGCGATATCCGCTGGAAATATCCACGCACAGTCAGCTTTGCCCTGGCGTACCGCCTCATAAGCTTCCTCCTGCGCATCCACCTTTTCATACTGGATCACGCCATCTTTTTCAAGAAGCTGCTCTACTATTCCATCGGAATCTTCCTCTTTCTGCCCCTGGTTTTCCTGATAAAGTGCTACCTTGAGTACACCTGCATCTTCTTTAGATGCCACCCGCATCCCCAACACCAAAAATGGAACAAGGAGTAGCAGCAACGTAAAGATGTATTTCTTCAAAAACCGTTTATTTAGCAGGAAATACCAGATTCCCATTCTCTTTATGTATCTCATATTTCTCTTGTTTTCTCCCATCTTTATCCTGTCATCCGCTATGACGGATCAATGTTCCAGTTTATGCTTCTTCAACAGTACCGCCGCCGTGACAAATACCGCCGTATATAGCAGTAGCTGAAAAAACTGTGCACCACTATTTTTTTTGCGTATCACATTTTTCATATATTCCATAGCGATACCGGTTGGCAAAAAGGCTGCCAGTTTTTGTATCATCTGCGGAAAATAGGACAATGGGTAAAAACATCCCGAAAGATATCCCAGAACGATCGCCCCCAGAAAATTCAAAAGCAGACCACTGATCAGTCCATTCACGAGATTATAGATCAAAAACTGCAATGCCGACACACACAGCACCACCGGCCAGACTCCTGCCGCAAAGGAAAGAAGATCGCCGATACCCGATATCTCAGCAAATGCAAGGTCCGAGACTTTCATCCCCACAGCCAGCAGCATAATAATTCCAAGATAATTCGCGATCATAAGGCCAAGATAGGCTATAAATTCTCCTGCGGCCTGCAGTCCCACTTTAAGACCTGCCGCCTTCAGTACCTTTTCCAGTGACAGATCATCTCGCACCATCAATGCTGCACAGTTCATACCCCAGAGCAGGAGAAATACCAGAAGGAGCGCACATACATAATATCCTGCGATTGAAAGTCCTCCGGTATCTGAAAATGTCTCTATCTTGTACATTTTTTCCCGTCCCAGGACCACATCGAAGTACTTTAAGTTCAGGCGGTCCGCATCTTCGTACAGCGTGTCCAGGACATCATTTTCAATATAGTAGTTCTGCATGCCGTAGATCCCTGCCTGTGTCTCTGTGATCATCACGGAAACTGACTCGGCCAGCTCGCGGATCAGCTGAGATCCCATCCCACCTTGTCCGCCGCCTGCCACATAGGTTACCGGAAGATTTTCACCGGTAACAACAGAATCCACAAATCCTTCCGGGATGAGGATGTAGCCCCCGATCTTCCCGTCCTCCAACTGGCGTTTCGCCTTTGCTTCCTCATCAAACATCACAAAAGAAACGGTAAATCTGGACGAATCCATCTGTTCCAATGCGCTGATCCCGAAGCCAAGATAACTGTCTTTTGCATCTCCGACGATGCCCAGGGCTACCTTTTGCTTTCCTTCATCATTCTGGCTGATACTCATCTGCATCCAGGCAAGAAGCCCAAAGCTCCCCGCCAACAGCAGTGTCATAAGGAAGATGATCGGGAAAGATTTGCTCATTCTTTTTATCTGTAGCTTAAGATATATCCCAAATCCCTTCATGTTCTTCTCCCCTACAGCTTTCCAACCAATGTATGTATGTTGCCGTCATATTCATAAGGAACCAGTTTCCCATTTTTCATAATGTACCAGCTGTCACACAACGGAAGCTCCTGAACATCATGGGTTGCAAGAAGAAGGATCCCTCCTCTTCTCTTAAAGTCCATAAAATAATTGCTGATTTTTTCTTTGCATATAAGATCCAGGGCTGCGGATGGCTCATCCAACAGAAGGATTCGCGGCTGATGGGCCACCGCACAACTGATACTCAGACGTTTCTTCATGCCGCCTGACATCTTGTTCACCGGAACTTTTAAAAATTCTGTCACCCCCAGCATCAGGGGAACTCCCCTCTTCAGATCCGCATCCAGATCCCGTCCGGCACACTCGTACCATAATTTCAGATTATCCAGTGCCGTCAGTTCCTGCATCAGCGGTGTGCCTTGAGGAACATATCCCACCAGCCGGGAACGGAGTTCTTTTTCCTTGAGAAGATCGTGTCCATCCCAGGTAAAGGAACCGCCGTCTGCTTTTTGTACACCGGATAAGATGGACATCAGGGTGGATTTGCCGCACCCGTTTTCTCCTAATATCCCGATGCAATTTCCCGGTTTTGCCGTAAATGATATATCTTCCAGAACATTCTTTTTGCGAAACTTTTTATGTATCTGTCTGATCTGCATCTGCATATTTTCTATGTTTTTATTTTCCATTTTTTATTTTCCTTCTATATAATACCTGTTTTTTCTCTGTTCGCACGATCTTTTTTATCATAGCACAGAAGCAAGGATGTGCCAAGACGGCTGGATTCGATTTATAGTACCTGATTTTAAACAATTTTCCCCAGCATCCCCTTTTTCTTTTTATAGAAAGTATGATATACTATGGACACGCTGATGCGTGTATACACCTAATGAGGAGGATTAATATGTTTTGTAAAAATTGTGGTAACGAATTAACCGGCAGCGAAGTTTTTTGTCCCAAATGTGGATTTCAAAATGCTGCACAGGCTGAAACCGAACAGGCTCAACCAGATTTTTCGGCTCAGCAGTCCGGCACCTGTCCTGTATGCGGTAACCCTGTAAACCCCACTGCTACGTTCTGCACTACTTGTGGAGCCACCTTAAACGGCGCAGCAGACAGCAGTATGAATAATAGTATGAATAACGGCACAAATTACGGTTCTGACTTCGGATACTCTGAGCCGCCGAAAAAGAAAAGAAAAAAAGCACCATTTATCATCGGTGGTGCAGCAGCCGTAGTGCTGATCGCTGGAGGAATCTGCATAGCCAATGCTGCTTCCCTTGGAAACTTCATCAAGAGAACATTTTCTTCTCCTGAAAGTTATTACCAGTCTGTAGGAAAAGAAGCACTGAGCGATGCTGCAGAATCTTTTGGCGATTCCTATGATACATATCTCAAACGTATGGAAGAATCTAAGAGCGGCGGAAGTGTAGACCTTACTCTTCGTCTTGAAGAGGGCGGACGTTCACTTCTTGGAACTATCGCACCGATGGATATCTCCTGGCTGAATGAGATTTCTCTGAAAGTAAACAGTCAGATGGATGGGGCTTCTTCTCAGGGCGCACTCGAGTTCTACCTGAATGATGACAAACTGGCTTCCATGCAGATAGCCGCTGATCTGGATCTTGAAGAACTGTACATGAAAGTTCCTGAACTTTCTTCAGAATATCTTGGCATGGACCTCGCTCAGATAGCTGCTGAATCTGGTATGTCCGTTGAGATGACCACAGAGATGTCTCAGATGTTCACAGATCTTTCCAAGTACTGTGAGGATGGTGACACCGTTGCTGCATTGATGGAACGCTATGGAAATATCATCTTTGACAATATTGACTCTGTTGAAAAGTCCAGCGGCACACTGGAAGCACCTGGAGTTTCTCAAAAATGTACTGTTTTGAGAGCAGAACTCGACGCTGAGGATATGACCAATATTGCAAATGATGTTCTCGATGAATTGTCTTCCGACAAAGATATCGAAAAGATCATCCGTGCATTTGCCGACACTGCACAGACGATGTCCCCAGACGATACTTCTCTCGATGGAGATTCCATGTATCAGGAATTCCTTGCTCAGATCGATTCGATGAGAAGCGATATTGAAAACATGCCTCTTGAGGGAACAGATGCAGCTCTCATCAATGAACTCTCTGTAGATAACTCAGGCAAGATCATCGGATGTTCTTTCTCTGCTTTTGAAGATGGTACAGAAACACCAGTCTTCAACTATTCCCGTGCACAGGACGGAAAAGACTTCGGAATGATGACAGTTATTTCTTCTGGATCCTCTGCTTTCGATATCCGCGGAACAGGCACAATCTCCGGTTCTAAGGAAAGCGGTACTTATACTATCAGCATGGATGATTCTCCACTTCTGGCAGTTGCTGTTGATGATTATGACATCAAAGCTGCCCGCAACGGAAAAGCCGAAGGTTCTTTCACCATTACACCGCAGGCTGGTCTGCTCTCTATGATGGGAAGCGAAGATTTTAGTATGATCCTCAACTATTCCCTTAAAGCAACATTCAGTTCTTCTGACAAAACAACACAGACAGATCTGACCCTGATGAGTTCTGAAACACCACTTGTTACTTTGGCACTTGGAAGCAGCAATGAAACAGAAGCAGTTGATGCCTTCCCGGCAGATTCTGACACTGTCTATAACATGATGGATGAAACTGAACTGATGAATTACATCATCAATGCTGACTGGCAGGGATTTGCAGATATCCTGAATAATTCCGATATCCCGGCTGAGTATCTGACCGAGATCAACTCCATGATCCAGTCACTTCAGGAAGACCTGGCATACTACAACGAATACAGCAGTGAATATTAAATAGGAGGGCTTAGCCATGTTTCGTTTATGGGGAAAAATATGGACAGACAATCATTTGATCAAAGACACCGTCATCTGTGACGAAACAGACGATACCCGTACCCACAAGATATTTAATTCGCTCGAGGAAATCTGTTATCTCTGGGATCTCAGCAAGCCTATATGGCTGGAGCATAATATCAAAGATTTTAAGAAACATAATCAGACCAGATTTTACCCGGACAATTTTATTGATTCTGTGAACTTTGATTATCTGGAGATTATTATCATCGAAGAGTAATGAGATAATGGTTATTTGGGCTATTAGAGATTCTTCCCTGTTATAGGGGCAAAAAAATAGAACTTCTGCGGAAGTTCTATTTTTTTGCCCCTATATTAGATTTCTAAGACGGTTTATGACTTTATGTATTTCTTCCCATCCTTTCTTCTCTTTTCGAAGCTGGGAAATGTTTATGTTCAGCCCATAAGGATTGATATCTTTTATGATCTTTTCTGTTTCAATATGATCAATGTACTCCGACAAGAAGAATTTTCTTCTCGGCATATCTGTTTCTTGATAATATTCCAACAGTGTCTGCAGATATTTTCTTTCTTTTCCGTTGTCCGGGATAAATGTGTATAAAAAGTAATCAACCGGATAGCTCTGTGCTGCCCTGATGTCCTCTTTGTTTTTTATTATGATTTTCTTGATCAGCGGTCTGTCTGTCATCCTTCTCAGCTGAAGGATATCATCTATCGACATATCGTCATCAATCTGTGCAATGTCCACGACACCTTGTTCCAATGCTTCCGCTATCAACCATAAACTGGCATTGGAAAATCTGCCTATGGTTTTGATGGAAGGATCCAATTGTCTGCCTAAAAACTCGGCCTGTTCCAACGTCACACGGTTTTTATTCTTTGAAAAAGTAAACCCCGCATACTCAGGCTTTATCTCATTGATCAATGTTATATCACTTAGTCGAGACATTTCATTGATTTTTATCTTAATTGTCTCTTCACCTCTCATCTTGGGGCCTCCTTCTCATATGTATTCTATTATAATGGTCTGTATTTATATCTGATTTTAATATATTTTCAGTTTTTGTCAATATATTTCTATTATTTTAAAAATTTTATGCATTATTCTGAATTCTGTCCGCAATATATTTCATTGCAAAATATAGGAACCGCCTTATTTTTTTACATAAAAATAAAGTCAACCCACAAAACTAATCCTAAAAATGTTTTGTGTGCCGACTTTATATGCAGCTTTTTTACATCAGACTACTCTGTTGGTATGCTCGTCCTTCATATACCTGCTGATATTCTCTGCTACCTGTTCCATACATCTGGTCCTGGTCTCGGTTGCAGCCCATCCGATATGGGGTGTTATCATTAGCTTTCTGCTGTCCTGGATCTTTAACAGCGGATTATCCGGCAGCATCGGCTCGACTGTTAGGACATCAAGTCCTGCCGCTGCGATCTCCCCTGCTTCCAACGCTTCCGCAAGATCCGCATCATTTACGATAGGACCTCTGCCCAGGTTTAACAGTATCGCTGTTGATTTCATCCTGGCAAAAGTATCCCTGTTCATAAGATTCTCTGTATGTTCATTCAGCGGTGCATGAATAGAAAGGAAATCTGAACGTTTTAGCAGCTCATCGAATTCCACCTGTTCATATTCAGAATGATAATGGCTTCCCGATGCGGAGCACCAGATCACTTTACATCCAAAAGCCGTGGCTATCTGTGCTACTTTACGACCGATAGCTCCCAGTCCCAGGATCCCCCAGGTCTTTCCTGCAAGCTCAGTGAACTTCTCACCAAAATATGAGAATACACCGCACCTGGAGTACTCTCCTGATTTTACAAACTCATCATAGAATCTTAATTTTTCAAGGACATAAAACAGCAGTGCAAATGTATGCTGGGCCACACCATCTGTGGAATATCCTGCCACATTGTAGGCTGCTATCCCTCTCTTTTTAAGATAGTCCTGATCCAGGTTATTGATGCCTGTTGCGGTCAGACAAACCAATTCCACATCAGGAGCATCTTTTAATGTTTCCTCACAAATTGGAAGCTTGTTCGCCACCACTACCTGTGCTTCCCGGATCCGTTCCGGCATCTCTTCTCTGGTTGTCGATGAATAGACTTTTACCTCCCCGAACTTGTCGAAGGATGTAAAAGATATATCGTCACCCAGGCTTTTTGCTTCCAAAATAACAATTTTCATATGTTTTCTCTCCCGTCCCTTTATAAGCCCTTTTCTTTGCAGCTCCTACGATCACTCATAGACTGTTTAAGTTAAATATTCCCGTATAACATCTCTCATAATGTGTTCCTCTTCCGGTGTCAGCATATGAGAAAATTTTGACTCGCTGGCGGCCGTCTGCCGGATTCCTTTCGTCACACGATCTATAAGTTCTTCCTTCGTCTTTTCCTGTGCCGCCTCCTGCATGGCGACATCCGCCTGGCTTGTCCCTGGACGAACGGACATATTTTCCATGTAGTCCATAAGTCCATCCATAATAATATCTTCCTTTGCAAAAAATCCCATAAACTGCTTCATTATGAGCAGCAAAGCAAATATACCTGCGCCCACCAACACATATTGATAGCGCATCAACTCAACCTCCTGGTACCGATAGGTGCCATAGACAGCTGCCATCATAAACAAAAAACATATCAGTGCTCCGTAACCAACGCCCTGTTTCCACTTGGGAAGAGTGATACCCCATACCTTACCGCGGATAAGCTGCGTCCGCACAAATACCTCCGGGTTATTGATCTCTTGTTCCTTGGTCTTGCGCATCTGATATTCATTTAAAAATTCTTTTGTCCATTTCCCTCTTGGTTCTGTTATCCGGTGTAGATCACGAATAGCCCGATTATAGAAATGATTGATCATAGCGATGCAAAAGATACCCAGAACTCCTGCTCCGATCATTCCATAAAGTAATAGATTTTGTTCCATCCATACGTGCAGCATATGTGATTACCCCCTTATAATTTTGAGTACCTGCAAAACAGGAACTTCTGGAGTTATTATATCGCCCGCATGCCGGATATGATACCAAAATCGTTCGCCAAATTCTCGGTATTTTCTCTTCCTGCCTCCATAAACCATGGAGGGAAATAACCATTTTACAGAGTCTTGATCATCTCTTCTGTCAAACGTACACAGTGTTCAGCTGCCTTTTTTTCAAATGTTGGATAGTCCATCGTTGCACTGTTATCCGCTTTATCGGATATCGCACGCAGTACTACGAATGGTATGTCATTCAGATATGCTGCCTGTGCGATGGCTGCCCCTTCCATCTCTGTACAAAAACCATCAAACTCCCGGATCAGGTCATCCTTCACTTCTGCGTCTGCAACAAACTGATCTCCGCTGACTACCCTGCCTTCAAAGACTGAGATATCCGGATTTACCTTTTTGCATGCTTCCACCGCTGTTTTTCGAAGCGTTTCATCTGCAATAAAAGAAAATACTTCCATCTGCGGAATCTGTCCTTTTGGATAGCCAAACTTTCTGGCATCCATATCATGCTGCAGGGCATCTGTCGATACAACGATGTCTCCGATGTTGATCTCATTTTTCAAAGATCCGGCGATTCCTGTATTGATGACGGCTTCAACATGAAACTCATCCACAAGGATCTGTGTACAAACGGCTGCATTTACCTTACCAATCCCGGAACGGACAACGACGATCTTCTTTTCTCCTATCGTACCTTGGCAAAATTCCATGGAAGCCTTTTTCGTAACGACCATATCTTCAAGTTTCGCTTTCAAAGCTTCAACCTCAATCTCCATTGCTCCAATAATACCTATTATTTCCATCTTCTGTCTCCTTCATACCTTTACTTATTAATAGCTGTATAATGATTCTCTCTTGAGTTTCCGCAAAATGTAATTTCAAAAGAGATAACTTCTTCTAAAGTACCAATCTGTCCTATTTTTGAAAAAAATGAAAAGACAGTATTGTGA
>SAAH01000003.1 GCA_009929525.1 Clostridia bacterium
GTGTCAAGTGATTTTTTGAAAAAGGTGGAGAAAAAATAAAAATGGAATCTCAGAAGCCAGATAAACAGAGGCTTAGAGATTCCGAGAGTCTATAAAGAGAAAAAGGAGAAACATATGAGAATCTTTGCACATAGAGGATTTAGTGGAAAATATCCGGAGAATACCATGCTGGCTTTCAAAAAAGCATATGCAGAAGGATGCGATGGTATCGAACTTGATGTTCAACTGACGAAGGACGATGTGATCGTGATCATGCATGATGAGACCATAGACAGGACAACGAGAGACGGACATGGAAATATCAGAGATTATACATATGCAGAACTTTGCAAGTTTGACTGCTGTGGAAGATTTCCTGGAAAATACAGCTTTCAGAAGATCCCCACCCTTCGGGAATATCTTGAGTGGGTGGCAAAGACAGAGTTGATAACTAATATAGAACTTAAAAATAGCGTATACTATTATGAGCAATTGGAAGAAAAAGTTGTTGAGATGGTAAAAGAGTTTCATATGGAGGAGCGTATCATATTCTCATCCTTCAATCATGTATCAGTACTCAAATGCAAAAAGATGCTGCCTCAGGTACCAGCAGGCTTGCTGATGGAGACACGAATGGATAACATGGGAGGCTTTGCGAAAGAAAATGGAGTGGAAGCTTACCATCCGGATCTGTCCTATCTGTCAAAAGATCTGGTGAAAGATTGTCATAACCGGGGAATCAAGGTAAATGTCTGGACCGTCAACAAGAAGAAAGATATGAAACAAATGGACAAGTGGAAAGTGGATGGAGTCTTTACAAATTATCCGGACAAGGCAAAAAAATTGAAAAAGCAAGGCATTATCGCCTGATATAAACCACAAAATATTATTTGCTTCTTTTTTTGATAATAGATATAATGAACTTAACAAAGTACATTGAATATGCAGAGAAAGGAGAATAGATATGGCAGTAATGGATGGATGTGAAGGATCATCAAAAACATGGGTTTTAGAGGAAATGGATTGCCCAAAATGTGGACAGGTGATCGAATATTATACTTCAAGAGGAAGAATCGTTGAGGATGTAAAATGTGCCTGCGGATATGAAGTAAAAGCCCAGGAACCGATACCATTCCCAAATGAAGGAAAAGAGAAATAGAAAGAATAAAAGAGTGCTGTAAGTCTTGAAAAAAAGACTTGCAGCACTTTTCGGTATAAGATTGATTTTAATCCACCACAACACCCTTTTGCAGCATGATATTCGCATACAAAGCCTTTTCACTGGTGGCAATGATCGCATAGGCTGTTTTGGCCTCTTCATAAAAGGCGAATCGCTCGATGTTTCCCACAGCAGCAGCTCCACGGCTATCATATTTTGTGACGATTTCTTTGTAAGTATCCCAGATGGGTGTTTCCACGTTATCCCCAGGCATGACCTCCATCAGATTGACTGGATGCTCCACATAAGTGTCCAATGGAAATACTTTTAATATAGCATCCAGAAGTTCCGGAACGCCGTGGCCGTCACAACGGATCACGATAGCGTTTTTCCCCATAGATTCTGCAGGAAAGTTACCATCAGAGATGACCAGACGGTCGCTGTGCCCCATTTCACACAGTACCTTTAATAATTCAGGAGATAAGATTTGAGGAATTCCTTTTAGCATAAGTTTGCTCCTTTCACACGCACATTTTTGGATTTCTTTTAGATAAAACCATCATAAATCAAAAATATACAGAAAACAACATATTTTCTCCGAAATATAGTTAAAATCTGTTATAATCATAGGCATAAATGAACGGGAAAATAAAAATGTGATATAGCTGTTAAAAAAGTTTGAATACTGATGTCTGCAATGGAGAGAAGATGTGGTCAAACTGACGAAGACAGAGAAATGGAGGTACCAATGGATTCTATGGAACTAAAATATTTGGAGAGGCTTGCGGAGATTTACCCGACGATCGCAAAGGCGTCAACAGAAATCATCAATCTGCAGGCAATCCTGAACCTGCCTAAAGCGACAGAACATTTTCTGTCAGATATACATGGGGAATATGAGGCATTTTCCCATGTGTTGAAGAATGGATCGGGTTCGATCCGAAGAAAGATCGATGATATTTTCGGGCATACGATGAGTCAGAAGGACAAAAGAGCTCTTGCTACTTTGATTTATTATCCTCAGGAAAAGATGAAATTGATCAGTAAGACGCAGGATAATATGGAGGAGTGGTATCGTATTACCTTATATCGCCTGATCGAGGTGTGCAAGCGCGTGGCTTCCAAGTATACCAGATCAAAAGTACGGAAAGCGCTTCCGGAGGATTTTGCCTATGTGATCGAGGAACTGATCACGGAGAAACCGGAATTCTCTGACAAAGAGGCGTATTACGAGCAGATCATCAACACGATCATAGCGGTAAAACGGGCGGATAAGTTTATCGTGGCACTGGGTGAACTGATCCAGCGTCTGGTAGTGGATCATATACATATTTTGGGAGATATTTACGACAGAGGTCCAGGTCCGGACAAAATCATGGATAAGCTGATGGAGTATCATTCGGTGGATATCCAGTGGGGAAATCATGATATGCTGTGGATGGGTGCAGCAGCAGGGGAGAGGGTATGTATCGCAACGGTCATCAGAATCTGTGCACGTTATGCGAACCTTGATATTCTGGAAGACGGATACGGGATCAACCTGCTTCCATTGGCTACCCTTGCTCTTTCAGTTTATGGGGATGATGACTGCAGCTGTTTTAAAATCAAGGGAAGCAATGTACTCAATCCGGTAGAGACGGAACTGAATATGAAAATGCACAAAGCGATATCGATCATCGCATTTAAGCTGGAAGGACAGCTTCTGAAACGGCGTCCGCAGTTTGGTATGGAGAAACGGTGCCTTCTGGAAAAAATTGATTACGAACAGGGCACGATAGAGCTTGAGGGAAATACCTATGCGCTTTTGGATAAGAATTTTCCAACGATAGACCCGGAAGATCCGTATAAGCTTTCCAAGGAAGAGGATGAAGTGGTGGAGAGACTCATCACTGCTTTTTCCGGCTGTGAGAAACTTCAGAGACATATGCAGTTCCTTCTTAACAAAGGCAGTTTGTATAAGGTGTATAATGGCAATCTTTTGTATCATGGATGCGTGCCGCTGAATATGGATGGCAGTTTCCAGACAGTGGAGATCTATGGAGAAAAGTATAAGGGAAGAGAACTATATGATGTGCTTGAGACTTATGTGAGAAAAGCCTTTTTTGCTGTGGATGAAAATGAGAAAGAGATGGGAAAAGATATCTTATGGTACATCTGGAGCGGGCCGGATTCCCCTTTGTTTGGGAAAAATAAAATGGCGACCTTTGAGAGATATTTTCTCGCAGAAAAGGATACTCATGTGGAAAAGAAAAATCCATATTATGAATTTTCAAAAGAGGAAGAAACGGCGGATAAGATACTGGATGAATTCCAGGCTGGAGGAAATGAGAGACACATCATCAACGGTCATGTGCCGGTTCATCACACAGGAGGGGAGAGCCCTGTAAAATGTAACGGCAAGCTTTTAGTGATCGATGGAGGTTTTTCTAAGGCATATCAAAAAGAGACAGGCATCGCAGGGTATACGCTGATCTATAATTCATGGGGGCTGATCCTGGCTGCCCACCAGCCATTTACATCGGCAGAAGATGCGATCGCCCAGGAGACAGATATCTTATCGGACAGTATTATCGTGAAGCGTGTGGATAGAAGAAAATCTGTGGGAGATACAGATAATGGAAAAAAGCTGAAAGAGCGGGTGAGTGAACTTTATAAACTGCTTGATGCATATAGAAGTGGTGTGATCGTTGAGAAAGCATAAAAAAGTTGATGATATTGAGCGTTGCTGTGCACAGAGAATGTACAGCAACGCTTATTAAAATTGATTTTAAAAATGATCAAATTACTAATTGACAGATATGATATTGCGAGGTATTATAAAAGAAAACGAAACGTTTCGGTTTCGAAAACAGGAGGAAATTATTATGCCATTAGCAACATCAAAACAGATGCTTTTAGACGCACAAAAAGGTGGTTATGCAGTAGGGGCTTTTAACGCTGAGAATATGGAGATGGTAAAAGCGATCATCAAAGCAGCAGAGGAACTGAAAGCACCTGTGATGATACAGACGACCCCATCTACAGTAAGATATGGGACTCTGGATACTTATGCAGCTATTGTTGCAGCAGAGGCAAAGAAGGCATCTGTTCCGGTTTGTCTGCATCTGGATCATGGCAGCAGTTTTGAACTGGCGGTACAGGCTATCAAAGCGGGATATACGTCCGTTATGATCGATGGTTCCCATGAGGAATTTGAGGAGAATATAAAGGTGAGCCGTCAGGTTGTCGAGGCTGCAAAGGCGGTGGAGATTCCTGTGGAAGCGGAACTTGGAAAAGTTGGTGGAAAAGAGGACGATCTGGAAGCTGTAGCCGATACGAATACAGATCCTCAGCAGGCAAAAGAATTTGTGGAGAGGACAGGGATTGATTCTCTGGCTGTTGCAATCGGAACTGCTCATGGTTTTTATGTAGGTACCCCTGTTCTTGATAAGGAACGCCTGTCACAGATAAAAGAAGTAGTGGATATTCCGCTGGTTCTTCATGGAGCCTCCGGGCTTACAGATGAAGATGTGAGCGATTGTGTGAAGAGAGGCATCTGTAAAGTAAATTTTGCGACAGAACTCAGAGTTGCATATACGTCTGCAGGAAAAAAACTGTTGGAAGAAAAGCCAGAGACTTTTGATCCGAAGGCATTTGGGAAAGTTGGAATGGAAGCTGTGACGGAACTGGTAAAGGGAAGAATGAAGGTTTGCGGATGTGACGGAAAAGCAGAGTGATGCTGTGATCACGTCCAGAAGTTTTTAGATGAACAAAAATACATGACAGCTGCAAAAGAAAGCAGGTGTCCGGGGAGGTCAGGATGGCAGCAACAATCAAAGATATTGCGAAGAAGACAGGACTGGGCCTTGCAACCATTTCCTCCTATTTGAACGGCGGAAATGTACGCGAAAAGAATCGTATCAAGATAGAACAGGCAATTGAGGAACTGCATTTTGAAGTAAATGAAGTGGCAAGAGGTTTGAGAACAAATCTTACAAAAACTATCGGTGTGGTCATCCCTGAGCTTAATATGGTATTTTGTGCGGAAATCATTACGGCAATGGAAGATATATTAAGAAATCATGGATATGCAACGATTGTGTGTGATTGTCGTACAGACCAAAAGAGAGAGCAGGAGGCTGTTGAGTTTTTGATGCATAAACGGGTGGATGGATTGATCAATATGCCCGTGGATAAGACAGGGGGACATCTGAAGGCATATCAGCGGATGGGAAAACCTCTGGTGCTTATAGACCGTGAGATTGAAGATATGGCATGCGATAATATTCTGGTGGATAATCAGATGGCAGCAGCACAGGCAGTGGATCTTTTTATTGAGCAGGGTCATAAAAATATAGGGCTCGTGGTTGGTCCGCAGAGCATATCGGCAGCCAGAGAGAGGTGTATCGGATATAAGAATGCATTGTCCAAAGCAGGAATAAAGGTTCAGGAAGACTATATATATTATGGCAAAGATGATATGAACAGCGGTGTGGAAGGAATCAAGAAACTCCATCGGGATCATCCTGAGATCACAGGGGTATTTGTGGCCAATCATGCGATGACGATAGGTGCAGTCATAGGTTTGAATGAAGAAAATATTCAGATGGGGGAAGAACTGTCACTGGTAGGATTTGATAATCGCCAATTTGCAAGAGCATGTAACCCTCAACTTACGATCGTAGCACAGCCAACAAAAGAAATTGCGAAGGATGCTGCAGAAAGAATCCTTGCATATCTGAATGGCGCTCCAAGAAAAGATCATACTGTTGAGAAGATCAAGACACGGGTAATCATGGGTAAATCTATCAAATCACTGAATAAGGAGTAGCAAAGCGATGAAATCATATTTGATGGGCATTGATATAGGAACCAGTGCCTGTAAGATAGCTGTATTTAGCAGAGATGGAAAAGTTGTGGCATCAGCCACAAAAGACTATCCAGTATATTATCCGAAGCCGGGATGGGCTGAACAAGATCCGCGGGAGTGGTGGGATGCAGTTTGTAAGGCTATCAAAGAAACCTTGATGCAGGGGAATATCGATCCGCAGGAGATAGCAGGAATCGGGATAGATGGGCAGAGCTGGTCGGCAATTGCGATTGATAAAGAAGGGGAAGTCCTCACAAATACTCCGATTTGGATGGATACCCGTACGCAGGATATCTGTGACCGGCTGACGGAAAAGATTGGAAAAGAGAAAATCTTCCAATTGGCAGGAAACTCACTGCAGCCTTCTTATACAACAGCAAAGATTGTCTGGTACAGAGAAAATCTTCCAGAAGTATATAAAAAAATCGATAAAATTTTGCAGTCGAACAGCTATATAGCATTTATGCTTACCGGACAGATCAGTCAGGATCTTTCGCAGGGCTATGGCCTTCATTGTTTTGATATGAGAACTGGCACCTGGGATGAGAAAATGTGTGAAGAATTGGAAATTCCCAGACATTGTTTGCCGGATATCGTCTCGAGTGATACGATTGTTGGTCGTGTGACTGCAAAGGCAGCCTTTCAGACAGGACTTTTAGAGGGGATACCAGTAGTTGCAGGTGGTCTGGATGCTGCCTGTGGTACTCTGGGTGCAGGTGTACTGCATGATGGAGAAACTCAGGAACAGGGAGGACAGGCAGGAGGGATGAGTATCTGTATGGATACTTTTGAATCAGACCCGAATCTTATCCTTGGCTTTCATGTGATTCCGGATAAATGGCTCTTGCAGGGTGGAACTGTGGGCGGCGGCGGAGTGATGCGCTGGTTCGAGAGGGAATTTGCTGATTATGAGAGAAGCCGTGAAGGTGTCTGTGGAAAATCATCTTTGGTACAACTTAATGAGATTGCCGAAGAGATTGCTCCGGGAAGTGAAGGTGTGGTTTTCCTTCCTTATATGGCGGGGGAGAGATCACCTATATGGAATCCTGATGCAAAAGGTGTATTTTATGGTCTGGATTTTTCTAAAACAAAGGGACATATGGTACGTTCCTGCATGGAAGGGGTGGCATATGCACTTCGTCACAATCTGGAGGTTGCAGAACATGCAGGTGCAAAAGCAGAAGTATTAAGAGCAATGGGCGGATCAGCGAATTCACTTTTATGGACTCAGATAAAAGCAGATATTACAGGAAAACCTATCATTGTTCCGTCTTCTGACACAGCAACAACCCTTGGAGCAGCGATGCTGGCAGGCGTTGCAGTGGGAATGTACAAGGATTATGAGGAGGCAGTGGCACTGACGGTGAAAGAGACCAGACGTCATGTGCCGAATATTGATAATAAGAAGGTATACGATAAGAATTATCGTACTTATCTGACTTTGTACCACTCGTTAGAGTATCTGATGAGCAGCAATCATGAGTAACTGGATCAATGATAGTAATCTGATCATAAAAATAGCCGGATCAGAGTTATGATTTATTAGCCGAATGTTTATGAGGAGGAAAGTGTAATGAAAGCAGCAGTAGTAGTAGCAAATGAAGATGTGAGGTATCAGGAGATTGAAGAACCACAGATTGGTCCAGGCCTTGTAAAGATAAAAGTGGTTGCATCAGGAATCTGTGGATCTGATATACCAAGAGTTCTCCATAATGGTGTGCATTTTTATCCTATCGTTCTTGGACATGAATTTTCTGGTGATGTGGTGGAGATAGGAGAAGGTGTGGAAAAAGTAAAAGTAGGTGATCGTGTATCTGGAGCACCGCTTCTTCCATGTATGAAATGTGACGACTGCCAGAATGGTAATTTTTCTTTGTGTAAAAATTATAGTTTTATCGGTTCCAGACAGCAGGGAAGTAATGCAGAATACGTAGTGATCCCGGAGCAGAATGCAGTGCCCTTTGATGCATCGATTCCATACGAACAGGGAGCTATGTTTGAGCCGTCTACAGTTGCACTTCACGGACTTCTTCAAAATGATTATCAGGGTGGCCAATATGTGGCGATTCTTGGTGGTGGCACGATTGGTATGTTTACAATGCAGTGGGCCAAAATTTTTGGATCAAAAAAAGTAGTAGTCTTTGATATCAGTAAAAAGCGTTTGGAGCTTGCAAAAAGATTGGGAGCTGATGCGGTGATCGATACTACAGAAGAAGGATATATGGAACAGGCAATGGAATTGACTGGATATAAGGGATATGGCTATGTATATGAGACGGCAGGACAGGTTCCTACGATGCATATGGCTTTTGAGCTGGCGGCAAACAAGGCTCATGTTTGCTTTATAGGAACTCCTCATGTAGACATGAGCTTCACGCCGAAGCTGTGGGAAAATATGAATCGAAAAGAGTTTAAACTGACAGGTTCATGGATGTCATACAGCTCGCCATTTCCAGGAAAGGAATGGGATCTTACAGCACATTATTTTGCTACAGGTCAGCTTAAGTTTGATCCGGACTTTATCTATAAGAAGCTTCCGATGAGTCAGGCTCAGGAAGCATTTCAGATGTTTAAGACTCCGGGGTTGGTTCAGGGAAAGATTCTTCTTATGAATGAAGAATAGTGGGAGGATAAGAGTATGACAGTTATAGATCCTAAAAGTGTTCCGAAACGGACATTATATACAGGCGCCAGTATGCCGGCAGTGGGAATGGGGACATTTGGGTCAGATCATGTGACTCCAGATCAGGTTTCTGAGGCGGTAGCGGGTGCTATAAAAGCAGGCTATCGTTCCTTTGACTGTGCTGCATGTTATGGAAATGAGGACCAGATAGGAAGGGTTTTTAAAGCGGCTTTTGAAGAGAAGATCGTAAAGAGAGAAGAATTATTTATCGCATCTAAGGTTTGGAATGATATGCATGGTGATGGGGATGTATTGATCGCATGCGCGAAGACCTTGAAAGATCTCCAGCTTGATTATCTGGACATGTATTATGTACATTGGCCGTTTCCTAATTACCATGCACCAGGGTGTGATGCTGATTCAAGGAATCCAGATTCAAAACCTTTCTCAGCGGAGCGTTTTATGAAAACGTGGAGACAGATGGAGAGATTGGTGGAGATGGGACTTACAAAGCATATAGGTATGTCTAATATGACGATACCAAAGCTTGAGGCAGTTTTGCCGCTATGCAAAATAAAGCCGGCAGCTATAGAGATGGAATTACATCCGTGCTTTCAACAACCGGAATTGTTTGCGTATTGTAAAGCAAAAGGTATCGAGCCTGTAGGATTTTGCCCGGTAGGATCGCCGGCGCGTCCCCAAAGAGATAAGACGCCGGATGATATTACAGATATAGATATTCCTGAGATGCGTAGGATTGCGGAGGCTCATGGAGTCCATCCGGCTGTTATCTGTATCAAGTGGGCGGTACAGAGAGGACAGACCCCTATTCCATTTTCTACAAAAGAAAAAAACTATATCAAGAACCTTCAGTGTACAACAGAAGATCCATTAACAGAAGAAGAGATGGAGATTATAAAGGGACTTGATAAAAAAAACAGACTGATCAAGGGCCAGGTTTTTTTATGGGAAGGCGCAAAAGATTGGGAAGATCTCTGGGATATGAATGGTAAGATAACAGAATAAGAACTTAATACGAAGAAAGAGATGATTTCAAATCATATGAAATGATAAGAGATGGTCTCTTTTTTTCGTGGAAAGATCTGGAAAGTCTGAAAAGTAAAAATGATTGAAAAAAGTGAATATATTCATAGTTTTGCAGGAAATATCCCAAGTAAATTTAATGTAAAATTGATAAAATCATTGTAACAAATATAGTGTCGGGTATGGTAGGAATTTTGACGTGCAGCAAGCAGTAGACGAGAGGAGAAGGCAAGATGAATAAGAGAATATTAGCTTTTGATTTTGGGGCATCCAGTGGACGTGCAATGATCGGAATCTATGATGGGGATACGATTCAGCTGGAGGAAATCCACCGTTTTTCAAATGATCCGGTGATCATGAACGGAACGATGTATTGGGATACACTTCGGTTATTTTACGAAATAAAACAAGGAATTGTGAAGGCAAAATTGGCAGGGGGATTTGACAGTATAGGAATTGATACCTGGGGAGTGGATTTTGGTCTGCTTGACAAGGATGGAAGATTGTTGGAGAATCCCATTCATTATCGGGATGAGAGAACAAAAGGTATGGTAGAACAAAGCTGCGAGTACATATCGAAGGAAAGATTTTACGAGATTACAGGTCTGCAGTTTATGGAACTAAATACAGCATTCCAGCTTCTTTCTATCAAAGAAAAAAGACCGGAACTTTTAGAGAGAGCCGATAAAATGCTGTTGACTCCGGATCTGTTTGCGTATTTTTTAACAGGGGTAAAAAGTACAGAGTATTCCATTGCATCTACAACACAGCTTTTGGATGCAAGAAAACGCACCTGGTCAAAAGAAGTGTTGGAAGCTTTGGAACTGCCGAAAAAAATATTTACCGATATCGTTC
Source organism: Clostridia bacterium (assembly GCA_009929525.1). Lineage (GTDB taxonomy): Bacteria > Bacillota > Clostridia > Lachnospirales > Lachnospiraceae > Oliverpabstia. Next base: position 10,510 of record SAAH01000003.1, read on the forward strand.
CATGTGGAACAGTCATTGGGCAGCTGTCGGATGAAATCTGTGAGGAGCTGGGAGTGCAAAAGGTAGACGTGGTGTCTGTAGCTTCCCATGATACGCAGAGTGCACTGATAGCAGTTCCGGCAAAGGAAAAAGATTTTATTTTCTTGAGCAGCGGAACCTGGTCACTGCTGGGAACAGAACTTGATGCACCGGTAATCGATGAAAATTCAGAAAAATATAATATAACAAATGAGGGCGGATGTGAATATAAGACAAGCTTCTTAAAGAATATCATAGGAACCTGGCTGATCCAGGAGAGCCGCCGCCAGTGGATAAGAGAAGGAACAGAATATGGATTTGGAGAGTTGGAATCAATCGCAGGAAAGGTTGATATTCTGCAAAACTTTATTGATCCGGATGCACCAGAATTCGTTCCGGCAGGCAATATCCCGAGAAGAATCCGTGAATATTGCCGACAGTCAAATCAGCCGATTCCGGAGACCGTTGCAGAAGTTGTCTGCTGTATCGACCAGAGTCTTGCACTAAAGTACAGGATGGCTCTGGAAGAAATTGAAAGATGTACAGGAAAACATTATGAGACAATTTATATCGTAGGGGGCGGAACAAAGAGTAAACTTTTATGCCAGTTTACTGCAAACGCCTGCGGCCGCAGAGTAGTGGCAGGTCCGGTGGAGGCAACTGTACTTGGAAATCTTGTGATGCAGCTTGTGGCAGCCAAAGATGTCATGGAAATCAAGAATCTTCAAGCCGCCAGGAATCTGATCGCCAGATCTTCCATAATTGAAGAATATATACCGGAGCAAACAAAAGAGTGGGCAGCGGCATATGAAAGATTTCAAACGATCATTCGATAGAATACAAAGAAAATACATGTAGCAAATAAGGACACTCCTTTCGTCAAATGAGGTTCTTTCTCCTTCGGGAAAAATACCGTATCATAAGATAAAACGAAGTAAAAAACGCGAATGGAAAGGAGGCAGACGATGGGAGAGTACTATTTGGCAGTGGACATCGGAGCATCCAGCGGGCGCCACATCCTGGGACATATGGAAGAGGGAAGGATGAAGTTGGAAGAGATTTACCGATTTTCCAATGGAATGGTAAAAAAGGACGGTGAACGTTGCTGGGAACTGGATCGGCTTTTCAAGGAAATTATAGCAGGTATGAAGAAGTGTAAAGAACGGGGAACGATTCCTGTGAGTATGGGAATTGATACCTGGGGTGTTGATTTTGTATTGCTGGATGAGAAGGAGCAGATCCTTGGAAATACAGTGGGATATCGTGATAAGAGAACACAGGGCATGGATGAAAAGGTGTACGAGAAGATATCACTGAAAGATCTGTATGCAAGAACAGGGATACAAAAGGCAATATTCAACACGATCTATCAGTTGATGGCAGTAAAAGAAAAACATCCGGAGTATATGAAAGCAGCCAGAACACTTTTGTTTGTACCGGACTATTTTCATTATGCGCTGACAGGAATAAAAGTAAACGAATATACGGAGGCGACCACAGGACAGCTGATCAGTCCAAAGACAAAAGAATGGGATCATGAGCTGATCGATATGCTGGGATTTAATCATGACATGTTTCAGAAGATCGTGATGCCTGGAACGGATCTTGGAACTCTTCGCAGCAAGATCAGTGCAGAGGTGGGATATGATCTTCACGTGGTAACGCCTGCAACTCACGACACTGGTTCAGCTGTACTGGCAGTCCCTGCAAATGATGATGATTTTATTTATATTAGTTCCGGTACATGGTCACTTATGGGGATTGAGCGTCGGGAAGCGGACTGCAGCGAGGAGAGCTGTGAACTGAATCTGACCAATGAAGGGGGATACGATTATCGATTCAGATATCTCAAGAATATCATGGGCTTATGGATGATCCAGTCAGTGCGCCATGAATATGAGGATGTTTACAGCTTTGCTCAGATATGTGAGATGGCAGAGGAAGCTAAGGACTTTCCTTCCAGAGTTGATGTGAATGAGGACCGTTTTTTGGCACCGGACAACATGACAGAAGAAGTGAAAGCTGCCTGCCGGGAGAGTGGACAAAAAGTCCCGGAAACTTTAGGAGAACTTGCCACAGTGATCTATACCAGTCTGGCTGAATGTTATGCAAGAACGGCGGAGGAACTGGAAAAGATGGCAGGGCGTACTTTCGGGCGGATACATATCGTGGGCGGAGGGGCCAATGCAGCCTATCTGAATGAATTGACAGCAAAAATCACAAAAAAAGAAGTCCATGCAGGTCCAACGGAGGCGACGGCTATAGGAAACCTGACAGCCCAGATGCTAAATGCAGGAGAATTTTCAACAGTTGAAGAGGCACGGGATGTGATCCACAAATCTTTTGATGTAAAAATATATAGGGCATGATCAGGAAGAAGTGTCCTGCAATCCACTATAAACTCATACAGGAGAAGGAAAATGACGAATAAAGAAAGATATGAATCAGCAAAAGAATTATACGCACAGCTTGGTACAGATACCGATAAAGTACTGGAAATCTTAAAAAAGATACCTATTTCCATGCATTGCTGGCAGGGTGACGATGTGATTGGATTTGATCATGTGGGACCATTGACCGGAGGTATCCAGACCACAGGCAATTATCCGGGGAAAGCCCGCACACCGCAGGAACTGATGGATGATATGGACAAGGTGCTGAGTCTTGTTCCGGGAAAACATAAAATTAATCTTCATGCAAGTTATGCGGTTTTTGAAGAAGGCGAATTTGCTGATCGAGATAAATTGGAGCCAAAACATTTTAAAAAATGGGTTGAATATGCAAAAAAGAGAGGGTTAGGGCTTGATTTTAATCCAACATTCTTCTCCCATGACAAGGTGAAAGATGGACTGACACTGTCAAGTCCTGACGAAGAAATCAGAAAGTTCTGGATCAACCATGGAAAATCATGTATCCGTATTTCCCAGTATTTTGCAGAGGAGCTGGGACAGCCATGTGCGATGAATATCTGGATTCCGGATGGATACAAAGATGTACCGGCGGATCGTCTTGGCCCGAGAGCAAGATTTAAGGATTCTCTGGATCAGATCCTTTCCATAGACTACGATAAAGAGAAAGTTCTGGTGTGCCTCGAGTCGAAAGTGTTTGGTATTGGAATGGAATCTTATACTGTAGGCTCCAGTGAATTTACGATCAATTATGCCGCTGCAAATGGTATTATCAGCCTGATGGACAATGGACATTATCACCCGACAGAAGTGGTATCTGATAAGATCGCATCCATGCTGCTTTTCAATAAAAAGATTGCCCTTCATGTTACACGCCCGGTACGCTGGGACAGTGATCATGTAGTACTGTTTGATGATGAAACGAGGGAGATTGCAAAAGAAATCGTCAGAAATGATGCTCTGGACAGAGTGCTGCTTGCTCTTGACTTCTTTGATGCAAGTATCAACAGAATCTCAGCGTGGACAGTTGGTATGAGAAATATGCAAAAAGCACTTTTATATGCGCTGCTGTCACCAAACGAAAAGTTGAAAAAACTACAGGATGAAAATAGGTTTACTGAGCTTATGATGCTTCAAGAAGAAATAAAGACCTATCCATTTGGTGCAGTATGGGATTATTTTTGTGAGAGTAATGGGGTTCCGGTAAGGCAGGAATGGTTTGAAGAAGTGAAAAAGTATGAGGAAGAAGTGCTTTCTTTAAGAAAATAGGTACAAAAAGAAAAAATAATATGTAAATACGAAAGCTGTTTTATGCGTTTATTGTCAGGAATATTCTTGAAATTAACGAATAAAACAGCTTTTTATTATCATTTCATATTTTTTTAAGATTTTGTTTGTTGTATCAAATGGACAAAATAGGTATAATGTATGGTATGTTAGCGTAACTTTTGGGTACTGGATTAGGATTGGACCAGTAAGGAGAATGTGGCAGGAGGATATAGTATGGCAGGATTTAAGTTGAAGGTAACACCGGAGATGGAGTCACTTACTGATGTTTGTCTTTCAAACAGTAAGATGGACGTATCTCTTTATGGAAAATACGATGTAAAAAGAGGCCTTCGTGATATAAACGGAAAAGGTGTCTTGGCAGGCTTGACTCAGATTTCAGCGATCCATTCGACGGATATCGTTGATGGAAAAGTGATCCCATGCGAAGGAAGATTATATTATAGAGGATACGATATCCATGAACTGACTCAGGGTTTTTTGAAAGAAGGCAGATTTGGCTTTGAGGAAGTGGCATATCTGTTGCTTTTTGGAACATTGCCGGATGAAAAGGAACTGGCAAGCTTCCGGAGGATATTGTCAGAACAAAGATCCCTTCCGAGAAACTTTGTGCGTGATGTAGTCATGAAAGCACCAAGCAAAGACATGATAAATACACTTTCAAGAAGTGTTCTTACGTTATATGCATATGACACGAATGCCGATGATACTTCACTGCCAAACGTACTGCGTCAGTGTCTTAACCTGATCAGCGTTTTTCCTATGCTGTCTGTATATGGATATCATGCTTATAATCATTATATCAAAGGAAAAAGTTTATATATCCATCATCCGGATCCTAAATTGTCTGTAGCAGAGAATATACTCAGGATGCTCAGACCAGACAAGAAATATACACATCTGGAAGCTACCATTCTTGATCTTGCTCTTGTTCTTCATATGGAGCATGGCGGTGGTAATAACTCTACATTTACAACCCATGTAGTAACTTCATCTGGAACAGATACGTATTCTGCAGTAGCTGCGGCGCTTGGTTCATTGAAAGGACCAAAGCATGGCGGAGCCAACATAAAAGTAGTTAAAATGTTCGATGAGATAAAAAAAGAAGTAAAAGACTGGAATGATGATGAAGAGGTGGGCAATTATCTTCGTAAACTTCTTAACAGAGAGGCATTTGATAAAAAAGGTCTGATCTATGGAATGGGTCATGCAGTATATTCGATTTCTGACCCGCGTGCAGAAATATTCAAAAAATTCGTTGAAAAGCTGGCAAATGAAAAAGGAAGGACAAAAGATTTTGCCCTTTATAATTCAGTAGAGAGACTTGCACCGAAGATCATAGCTGAAGAACGCCATATATATAAAGGTGTTAGTGCAAACGTAGATTTTTACAGCGGATTTGTGTATAGTATGCTGGATCTTCCAACAGAATTATATACACCGATGTTTGCAATCGCACGTATTGTAGGATGGAGTGCACATAGGATGGAAGAGTTGATCAATATGGATAAGATCATTCGTCCGGCATATATGAATGTAAAGAGTGTGGAGGACTATATAACTCTGGAAGAAAGATAAGAATAACCGTCCGGCTGCAGGGTCAAACGGTCATGAATCAAGACAAAGTGAGTGGGAAGAGGGAAGATCAATGAATCGAGCAGGAATAGTTTTAGAAGGCGGAGCAAACAGAGGGATATTTACAGCAGGTTTACTGGATTATCTTATGGAAAAGGATTTTTATTTTCCTTATGTTGTAGGGACATCGGCTGGTGCTTGTAATGCAGTGGGATATGTTTCGCGTCAGCCGGGCAGGATGAAAAAATGCAGTATCATCACGGAGAAAAAGTACCGGTATGTGTCCCTTCATAATACGATAAAGACACATACCATACTTGATATGGATATGATGTTCCAGAAGTATCCGGATGAGATATTCCCATTTGACTATGATACATATTTTAAGTCTGATATGCAGTGTGAGGTTGTGGTTACGAATTGCATCACAGGTAAAGCGGAATATCTTAGTGAACATTCAAATAAGAAACGCCTGATGAACATCTGCCGGGCTTCCAGCAGTATGCCGATATTTACCAAGATCGTAACGGTGGATGGCAATCCATATCTTGATGGAGGGATTGCAGATTCTGTTCCTATCGTACACTCACTAAAGACTGGACACAGCAGAAATGTGATCGTGTTGACACGGAATAAGGGATATCGAAAGGATGATAGTGGAAAGAAAAGCAGAATCCTTCAGATGACCTATGGAAAAACCTATCCAAATCTGGTAAAATGCATGGAGAACCGTGCGAAAATCTACAATAAAACCATGGACTATATCGATAAATGGGAGCAGGAAGGCAAAGTTTTTGTAATAAGACCGGAGATAAAACCTGTAGGCAGGATCGAGAGAGACCTGGATCGCTTGGAAGAATTCTATCAGCATGGATATGATAAGATGGAAGAAGAATTCGAGAGAATGAAATGGTTTTTGAATAGATAACGCAGAGAAATAAGGATATCATCGAGAATGGAGAACAGAAGATGTTGTTTGAAACCTTTTACCCGGATTGTTGGATGGAATCAACTTACAAAATTGATTTTGAAAAATTATATCAGGAAGGATATCGTGGATTGATATTCGACATTGATAATACACTGGTTCCTCATGGAGCTCCGGCAGACGATCGAGCAAAGGCTTTATTTGAACGCCTGAAAAAGCTGGGATTTTCCTGTTGTCTCTTGTCAAATAATCAGATTGGCCGGGTGACGATGTTTAATAATGATGTAAATGTTAATTTTATTGAGAATGCCCATAAGCCTTCCCGAAAGAATTATTTGAAAGCGATGGAGCTTATGCATACAGAATTGTCGAATACTATTTTCATAGGTGACCAGCTTTTTACTGATGTATATGGTGCGAAAAGGTGTAGGATGAGGAATATTCTTGTGAAACCGATCAATCCAAAAGAAGAGATCCAGATTGTTTTGAAACGATATTTGGAGAAAATTGTACTCTATTTTTACGAAAAGAACAGGAAATCTGGTCGGATTTGAAAAAATAAGTTGAAAAATCCCTGCAGGTATTATAGAATATAGAATAGCCTAGATTGATTATGGGAAAAGGTAAGTGTTCAGTAAACTGCCAGATAAAGGAAATATAAGGGCAGATACTGGATCATTATAAATTAAGGAGGAATATCAATATGATTTCAGCAGGAGATTTCAGAAACGGTGTTACATTGGAAATCGATGGCAACGTTGTTCAGATTCTTGAATTTCAGCATGTAAAACCTGGTAAAGGTGCAGCTTTTGTCAGAACAAAATTAAGAAACGTTATTAACGGTGGTGTGGTTGAGAAAACTTTCAGACCTACAGAGAAGTTCCCTCAGGCACGTATAGACAGAATAGATATGCAGTATTTGTACGCAGACGGTGATCTGTTCAACTTCATGAACGTTGAGAATTACGAGCAGCTTGCTATCGATGCAGAGTCTGTTGGTGATGCACTGAAGTTTGTAAAAGAGAACGAAATTGTTAAAGTATGTTCTTACAACGGCAACGTATTTGCCATCGAGCCTCCACTGTTCGTAGAACTGGAGATCACAGAGACAGAGCCTGGATTCAAAGGTGATACAGCGCAGGGAGCTACAAAGCCAGCTACAGTTGAAACTGGTGCAGTAGTATATGTTCCACTGTTTGTAAACCAGGGAGATAAGATCAAAATCGATACAAGAACAGGTGATTATCTGTCCAGAGTATAAGCGTTTGGGAATATCAAACAGGAATTAGAGTCTATAAGATAAGAAGTGCCCTCAGAAGATGTGATGTTTTCTGGGGGCTTTTTACATCACGGGAAATTATGCTTTATGATATAAAATATTTATACATTTTCGAAATTGTTCATTTGCATATATCAATATAATGAGTTATGCTTAATAAGAAATATTCCTAAAGCACATTCGTGCATAAATCCCCCCACAAGAATATCCGAATTATCCAAATAAAAAGGAGATACGGAATGAATTATCAAAATTTTAAAATGCAGCTGATCGAGCTGGTCCAGGAAGAGATAACGTTAGAGTGTGATGATGAGGTAGAGGTAGCGCTTACCAGAGTGCCTAAAAATAATGGCATAGTCATGGATGGAATGGTATTTTCAAAAAATGGTGAAAATGCATCACCTATTGTATATCTGGACGAATACTATGAGTTTTGGAAAAAGGGTGTAGCGATAGATCAGCTGGTGGAAAAAATCCTCTGGAACTATGGGCACTGTGAATCCCGATTGAAATTTCCGCCTGATTTTTTCAAAAATTACGAAAAGATGAAATCTCATATATATTATAAAGTGATCAATTATGAGAAAAATAGAGAACAATTAAAGGAAATGCCTCATATACGCATACTGGATATGGCGATGGTATTTTATTATCGTGTAGAAAATGTGGAACCGGCAGCAACGATCATGATCCAGAACAGTCATTTGAAAATGTGGAAGATCGCTCCAAAAGAATTAGAGGAAAATGCAAGGAAGTATACATGTCTGCATCTTCCAGCAGAATTTTTGACAATGGCACAATTAGCCGGCATCGACGAAGAGATGATCGGCGAGATGGAGCGGGCTGCCGGAGTGGAGCGAGTGCCTATGTATATTCTGACAAATAAGGAAAGGCAGCTTGGTGCAGGAGCCATCTTTTATCCTGGGATATTAAAACAAGCAGAAGAATTGTTGGGAGAATCCTTTTATGTGCTGCCCAGCAGCATCCATGAATGCATTCTTGTTCCGGGAGGTGACAGATTCAGCCAGGAGGAGTTGGCCGAGATGGTTACGGAAATCAATGAGGACCATGTAGACCCGAGAGAGGTGCTGTCAGATATGGCGTACTACTATAGGAAGGAAGATGGAAAACTCCATATCTGAAAGAAGACTTAACCCGAGGCTGGATGCAATCTGTGACAATGGCTTTTTTCTTTACAAAATCTATCAAATGTGCTATAGTAAGTAAGTGTGAGTGAAAAACTCACCATACGCATCTGTAGCTCAGGGGATAGAGCAATGGTTTCCGGTACCATGTGTCGGGGGTTCGAATCCCTCCAGATGCGTTTTCTATTATGAAAAAGCAAGGACGTTGATCATGCCCGGTAAAGGAGGTTGACAAATGGATAATTTTAGAGAATGGCTGTCAGATAATCTCCGATATATTCTGCTGGGATTTTTTATTATAGTAATTCTTTTGGTTATGTTTTTTGGAATTCGCTTCCTCTCGTCACATTTTGGCGGAGAACAGACGAAAGAAAATAATGTAACTGAGGAACAGCAGGATAATAGCGAAGAAGATAATGACAAAGAGGCAAATCAAACCCCGGAAGAGGAGACGACTCCTGAACCTACAGTGGAAGCTGCAGCAGAGGATCCTTTGGAGAAAAATGCTTACCCAACAGTAAATGCATTAATGCAAAACTATTATACAGCTCTTGGAAACCGTGATGTGCAGACGTTGAAGACGTTTGTAGATCAGCTGGATCCAACAGAAGAAAGTGCAATTGCAAATTCCCGGTACATAGAGGGCTACAGCAGTATAGAAGCCTATACGAAGAAAGGTCTTACAGATACTTCTTATGTGGTACTTGTGTGTTATGGACATAAATATGTGGGATATGAGACAGTACTTCCTGGTGTAAGCTGTATGTATGTTGATACGAAGGAGGATGGAAGCCTTTATATCGTAGCAGAGCCAACACAGGAACAGCAGGACCATATCACAGAAGTGACCAATGAGCAGGATGTACAGGAACTGTTGTCAGATAAACAGCAGGAGTATGACGAAGCACTTGCTTCAGATGAAGAACTTAGTACATATCTGTCAGAACTTGGAGTAGAGGGTTCAGCAGCTATGGAAGCGGAGACAGGTGCAACGATCACTGCAAAGTCCAATTGTAATGTGAGAGAGCAGGCATCTGCGGATTCTGATAAAGTTGGAGAACTGGTTGCCGGACAGCAGGTCACGAAGACTGGTGAAGAGGATGACTGGATAAAGATTGAATTTGATGGCCAGGAAGGCTATGTGCGTGGAGATTTATTTCAGTAGAAGTAATTCTGCTGGCACACGATGACGTATGATGGGAGTGTTGCAAGTGTGCAGCACTCCTGTTTGGTTTTAAGTCTTGAAATGAGGAGAATATAAGTGGAAGAAGTCAGGTTGAATAAATATCTGAGTGAAGCTGGGGTATGCTCGAGAAGAGAGGCTGATCGGCTGACTCAGGAGGGGAAAATTACCGTGGATGGTGTTACAGCCGAGCTGGGCATGAAGATATCACAAAGTTCCATAGTAAAGGTGAACGGGAAACTGGTCACAAAAGAAGAAGAGAGGATTTTGCTGGCTTTTCATAAGCCGGCAGGTATCGTATGTACGGCTGAGAAACGGGAAAAAAATAATGTGATTGATTATATCAATTATCCTAAACGTATTTTCCCTATAGGACGGCTGGATAAGGATTCGACAGGTCTCTTGCTGATGACAAATGATGGTGAACTGGTGAATAAAATCATGCGCGCAGGGAATTATCATGAAAAGGAATATCTTGTGAGAATCAATCGTCCCGTTACAAAGGATTTTTGCCTGAAGATGGCTGAGGGAGTCTCGATATTGGATACAGTCACACGCCCATGTAAGGTGGAACAGACAGGAAAAAATGAATTTAGGATCATACTGACCCAGGGATTAAACCGGCAGATACGAAGAATGTGTGAGGCACTGGGATGTAAGGTGACCGCATTGAAGCGGGTAAGGATCATGAATATCACTTTGGGTAACTTGAAAGAGGGAACATACAGGAGTCTCTATGAGGGAGAAGAAAAAGAACTCAAAAAGCTCCTCGCAGATTCCACATCCATGTCAGTAAAAGAACGTCTTAGTATAAAACAATAGATGTATTTTTATATACAAAGGTCTGATAGAAAGAAAATGAGAAAGGTATGGCAGGCTACTATGACAAGACAGGAAGCGATAGATAGAATGAAAGAATTGTCTTCTGTTTTACAGAAGGCATCAAAGGCATATTACCAGGATGATCAGGAAATCATGGATAACAGAGAATATGATGAACTTTATGATGAACTGGTCCGTCTTGAGAAGAAAACAAATATGGTGCTCACGGGCAGCCCAACGGTGACTGTAGGCTATGAGGCAGTAGATGAACTTCCAAAAGAGACTCATGATTCTCCGATGTTGTCGTTGGATAAGACGAAGGAAAGAGAAACACTGAGGGGATTCGTAGGAGACAGAAAAACTCTGCTTTCATGGAAAATGGATGGACTGACGATCGTGCTTACCTACAGAGATGGAAAGCTGTACAAGGCAGTCACCCGCGGAAATGGTGTGATTGGCGAGGTTGTGACTAATAATGCACGTGTCTTTGATAACATACCGCTTCAGATACCTTATCAGGGCGAGCTGATCCTGAGGGGAGAAGCAATTATCACATATTCTGAATTTGAAAGGATCAATAGCCAGATAGAAGATGTTGATTCAAAATATAAAAACCCAAGAAATCTGTGCAGTGGGTCCGTAAGACAGTTGAATAATGAGATAACAGCCAATAGACATGTGCGTTTTTATGCATTTGCACTGGTAAGGGCAGACCAGGTGGACTTTGATAATTCCAGAGAGAAGCAGATGGAGTGGCTTGTCGGCCAGGGCTTTGAGGTGGTTGAATATCGTGTAGTTGATATGAATACCTTAGATGAGGCGATGGATTATTTTGCACAGAAGATTCAGAAAAATGATTTTCCATCTGATGGACTTGTGGCTTTATATGATGATATTGCCTATGGAGATTCGCTGGGAAGGACGGCCAAGTTCCCGAGAAATGCATTTGCATTCAAATGGGCAGATGAGATGGCTGAAACAACGCTCCGCGAGATCGAATGGAGCCCATCCAGAACGGGACTTATCAATCCAGTGGCAATCTTTGACTCTGTCGAACTGGAAGGCTCCACGGTAAGTCGTGCAAGTGTGCACAATATCAGTATTATGAGAAAACTGGAACTTGGTATCGGAGATCACATAAAGGTCTACAAAGCCAATATGATCATCCCACAGATAGGGGAAAATCTGACAAAAAGTGGAGTACGTGATATTCCTGCAAGCTGTCCGGCATGTTCCGGTCCGGTTCATATAGAGATGGTAAATGATGTAGAATCATTATATTGCCGTAATCCAGAATGTCCGGCAAAGGCCATCAAAGGATTTACGTTATTCGTAAGCCGTGATGCCATGAATATTGATGGACTTTCTGAAGCAACGTTGGAAAAATTTATTGCGAAAGGATTTATCCACGATTTTGGAGATATTTTTGAAATCGAAAAATATAGAGATGAAATTGTTACGATGGATGGTTTTGGAGAAAAGTCATTCCAAAATCTTATGGAGAGCCTTGAAAAAGCAAAAAAAACAGAGCTTCCGCGAGTTTTGTACGCATTGGGGATTCCTAATATAGGACTTGCCAATGCAAAAGTTATTTGCAGACAATTTGATCATGATCTGGATAAAATGCTTCAACTTACAGAGGAAGAACTTTCTGAAATCGATGGAATCGGTCCGGTGATCGCAAAAAGCTTTGTGGAGTATTTTCAAAAGGAAGGGCAGATAAAAAAGATAGAGCATCTGTTGTCTCATCTTGAACTGCAGTCTGTTGCAAAAAATGAAAATGAGCAGATCTTTCAGGGAAAGAATTTTGTTATCACTGGCAGCGTAAATCATTTTGCAAATCGAAATGAAGTAAAGGCTGAGATTGAAAAGAGAGGCGGAAAAGTGACTGGAAGTGTTACCTCAAAGACAGACTATTTGATCAATAATGATACGGCTTCTTCTTCCTCAAAGAATAAAAAAGCAAGAGAATTAGGGGTTCCGGTAATATCAGAAGATGAATTTATTCAGATGATGTAGGGGCAGAAAGCAGAATCGTTGACATTCATCGTAAATTTGATTAGAATGGTTAGTGGTGATCAGCTTCATCTGTTTCTGGGGGGAATGATCAGATACAGATAATAATGGAAGATTAGGTGAAACATGGGTAAAGTTCAAGAAATACGTGATTCAGAAAAGGGACAGCATATTGTAGAAAAAGGTAAAAAAGGGTTTTTCCATATTATATTCGGAAGAACTGGAATTATCCTTTTAATGATACTGCTTCAGATAGGAGTATTGTTCGTTGCATTTGGAAGGCTGCAGGAGTATTTGGTTTATACATATTGGTCCTTTAGCTTGCTGTCTGTGATCGCGGCGATCGTGATCATTAACAGACCGGGAAATCCTGGATTTAAGCTTGCATGGATGGTTCCGATCATGATCCTTCCTGTTTTTGGAGTTTTGTTCTATGTATTTATCGAAACCCAGCTGGGAACGAGAATGATGAATAAGAAATTGATGGATTCATCAAAAAAAATGCAAAAATATTCAGTTCAGAATCCCCAAATATATGAAGAATTGAAAATAGAAGACCGGCAGATGGCAAATCTTTCACATTATATTTCGACAAAAGGGGGATTTCCTACTTATAAGAATACAAATGTGAGTTATTTTCCGTTGGGAGAAAATAAGTTTGAGCAATTGATCATAGAACTTGAAAAAGCAGAAAAATTTATCTTCATGGAGTATTTCATAGTTGCGGAAGGGCGAATGTGGGGTACGATACATGAGATTTTGAAAAGAAAAGTAAAGGAAGGGGTGGAAGTGCGGTTTATGTACGATGGAACCTGTACGATCGCATTACTTCCTCATAATTATAGAAAGAAGCTGGAGGCGGAGGGAATCTACTGTAAGATATTCAATCCGATCAAACCGGCACTTTCAACCACTCAGAACAATCGGGACCATAGAAAAATCGTGGTGATCGATGGACATACGGCATTTACAGGCGGTGTCAATCTGGCAGATGAATATATCAATGAAAAAGAACGTTTTGGACATTGGAAAGATACAGCGGTTATGATAAAGGGTGATGCGGTGCGAAGCTTCACCTGGATGTTCCTGCAGATATGGGATATCAATATAAAAAATGAGGAGTATGAACATTATCTGGATGTCCAGCTTCCGAAGCTGGAAAAACCTGCTGAAGGATATGTGATTCCTTACAGTGACTCGCCGCTTGATCAGGAGAGTGTAGGTGAGCTGGTTTATATGGATATTCTGAATACTGCCAGAGAGTATGTTCATATCATGTCTCCTTATCTGATCTTAGATAATGAACTGATCACTGCACTGACTTATGCGGCAAAACGTGGGGTGGATGTGAAGATCATCATGCCATTTATCCCGGACAAGGGATATGCATTTGCTCTCGGAAAAACATATTATCCGGAACTTATCCAGGCAGGTGTTAAGATATATCAATACCTTCCGGGATTTATCCATGCAAAAAGTTTTACTTCTGATGGCGAAAAAGCAGTAGTTGGAACGATCAATTTGGATTACAGGAGTCTGTATCTTCACTTTGAATGTGCCGTCTATATGTATAAAGTAAATGAAATCGCTGAAGTCGAGAAGGATTTTCAGGAAACCTTGGAGCAGTGCAAAGAAATCACAATGGAAGAATACAAAAAGGAGAAATTAAGGACGCGTATCTACGGAAAGATCCTGCGTCTGATCGCTCCGTTGATGTAAACAAAATAGCAGACAGGAGAGAAGAAAAATGCCTATAAAAATTCAAAAAGATTTACCGGCACGGGAGATACTGGAAAAAGAAAATATATTTGTGATGGATGAATCAAGAGCTATGCATCAGGATATCCGTCCGATAAAGATACTTATATTGAATCTGATGCCGTTAAAGGAAGAGACAGAACTCCAGCTGCTGCGCTCCTTATCAAATACACCTCTGCAGGTGGATGTGACATTCATGGTAGCAAAAAGTCACGAATCGAAGAATACCTCAACAAGCCATCTGAACAAGTTTTATCTTGGATTTTCCCAGATAAAGGATCAGAAGTTTGATGGCATGATCATCACCGGAGCACCGGTGGAGCAAATGGAATATGAGGATGTGGATTACTGGGAAGAACTGAAAGAAATCATGGACTGGACAGAAAACCATGTAACTTCAACCCTTCATCTGTGCTGGGCTGCCCAGGCAGCTTTATATTATCATTATGGCCTGCCAAAAAAACAGCTTCCGAATAAGATGTTTGGATTATACTGGCATAAGGTACAGAATAGAAAAATCCCGTTGGTGAGAGGATTTGACGATGCATTTTTGGCACCGCATTCCCGTCATACAGAGGTTTCAGCAGATGATATCCATGCATGCAAAGACCTGACGGTACTGGCTGAGTCAGAGGAAGCAGGAGTGTTCCTTTGCATGGCAGAGGACGGAAGGAAGATCTTTGTTATGGGACACCCGGAATATGATCGGGTGACTTTGGATGGTGAATATAAGAGAGATAAGGGAAAAGGATTAGATATCCAGCTTCCAAAAGGATATTATCCGCAGGACGACCCGGAGAACAGACCGTTGCTTTTGTGGCGCGCGCATGCGAATAATTTGTATACTAATTGGCTCAATTATTATGTTTATCAGTGTACACCTTATGATTTGGATGGGACACCGGATTTTAACTAAAAAAGGGCGTAAATAATGGATCAAAAAAGGCTAAGATTTTCAATGTAGTAAAAAATGTAGTGAAGTCATACGAGAGAACACGAAAATCTGGCTGTTTAAATAGTATATTTTTTAGTAGGATTATAGATTTTATCTGGATAATATAAACAATATGTGATATATTAAAGAAGTATAAATTGCAAAGCTGAGTTAAGTGCTTAACGGGCGTCTTCCATTGATTTTGGCTCATATCTATGGATGGATAAAACAGACGTATTTTCTCCAGGGTAAAGAGAATGGAGAAACTGGAAAAGCAAATAAGCACAAGGTTTGTGAATCAATTTGATAAGGAAGGTGAGCAATTGGAAAACTATACCAAGTATAAGTTGAAAGGGAACGATGAATTGGCATCATTATTGGCCGATAAAGACGACCTGTTTATCATTGCCTGCAACAAATGCTTCAAAGAATTTGAAACCGTTGACGAGCCGGATTGTGGTGAACTTGAGAAAATCGTAACTGAACAAGGGAAAACAATCACAGGCTGTGCAAAGGTCGATTTTTTATGCAACAAAACCCATACAGAAAAGCAGTTACAGGATATGATTCCAGAAGGAACTAAAAATGTCCTGATCGCATCCTGTGGTCTGGGTATTCAGACAGTTGCAGATTTAGCAAAAGTACCTGTATATGCGGCCAGTAATTCATTAAATTATACAGGACATCATGGTATGGCGCTGACAAAGAAAAGTTGTGATGCGTGTGCACAGTGTTACCTGAATATAACAGGTGGCGTCTGTCCTATTGTTGACTGCTCAAAGAGTCTGGTCAATGGACAGTGCGGAGGCGCAAAGAACGGAAAATGTGAAGTTGACAGCAACAAAGACTGTGCTTGGGAGAAAATCTACAGAAGACTGGAAAAACAGGGTCGTCTGGAAGAATTTTTAAATCAGCCAGTACAGCTTAGGGACTATTCAAAAGTTAATTTCAAAGTTGTAAATGATTATGTAAAATCTATTCGCGAAGAAAGATTTGCAGGCTATTATGGCGGTGTTCATCCTTCAGAACGTAAAGAACTCAGTGAACATATTTCCCTGGAGAGATTTCCAGATCCAGAGATCGTGTCCATTTCAATGTCCCAGCACTTAGGCGCTCCGGCAAATCCTATTGTACAGGTAAATGATACTGTAAAAGTAGGACAGAAAATAGGAGAGGCAGCAGGATTTATCAGCAGCCCGATCCATTCAAGTGTCAGTGGTACAGTAATTGCAGTTGAGCCGCGTCTGCATCCAACAAGAGGCGGAGAGGTAATGTCTGTAGTTATCAAATCAGATGGAAAAAATACCCTGCACGAATCTGTACAGCCACATAAAAATCTTGATAGTCTGACTCCAGACGAAATTATTGAGATCGTACGTGAGGCCGGAATCGTAGGAATGGGTGGTGCCGGATTCCCGACATCAGTTAAATTAAAACCGGGTAAACCGATCGAAGCCGTTTTATTAAACGGATGTGAATGTGAGCCGCTTCTTACTGCCGACCATAGAGTACTCTTAGAGTTTGCGGATGATGTGATCTTCGGTTTAAAAGCAATGCTTAAGACGGTAGGTGCTCCAAAAGGTATCATCGTTATTGAGGACAATAAAAAAGATGCAATTGAACTGTTAAAAGCAAAGACTGCTGACTGCAGTGATATTGAAGTATTAACAGCTAAGACAAAATACCCTCAGGGTGCAGAAAAAATGCTGATCAAACGTGTGATGGGAAGACAGGTTCCTCGTGGCGGTCTGCCAGCAGATGTAGGTGCTGTAGTAAGTAATATCAGTACAGTAAAAGCAATTTCGGACGCAATTCAAAAAGGCATGCCTTTGGTAGAACGTGTTGTAACCGTAACTGGTGAACATATGAAGAAACCAGGCAATTATATCGTGAAGCTTGGTACCAATGTGGCAGAGCTGATTGATCACTGTGGCGGTATTGTCGGTGATGATGTGACTATTAAGATGGGTGGTCCTATGATGGGATTTGCTCTTTCAGATTTAAATGTTCCAATCCTCAAAGGTTCCAATGGAATTATAGCCATTGAAACTGACCATACTGAGACTGTTGAATGTATCAAGTGCGGACGTTGTGTGGATGTGTGTCCTATGGAACTTTCTCCACTTTATTTCGCAAAATACGCAGACGAGCAAAATTGGCAGGGTATGCTGGACAAAAATGTCAGGGATTGTGTTGAGTGCAGATGCTGTGAATACATCTGTTCTTCTAAGATTCCGTTAGTTAGTAAGATAAAAGCCGGAAAAAAGGCTATAATGGAGATGAAGTGATATGTTAATTACCCAATTAAAACCAAAGGAAACTATCGTATCACTGGTGGAAGGAAAGGTTTTTATCATTAACTGCCAGGGATGCAAGGAAGTCAGCTTCCCGGAAAAAGAAGCAGTAGAATTTCAAAAGGAATTAACTGCTCAGGGAAAAGTGACAGGAATTATTACAACAGATTACATATGTAATCCAGAAAATATGAAACTGCGTCTTCAGAAACATATGAGTGAAATCGAAGCTGCCGATATGGTGCTTGTATTCTCATGCGGAGTTGGAGTACAGACGATCGCAGAGTATCTGGAGGACAAAAAGGTATGTGCAGCATGCGATACCTATCCACTGCCTGGATTCCAGGGAGTAACACCGCTGGAGTACGACTGCAAGCAGTGCGGTGAGTGTTACCTGAATCTGACCGGCGGAATCTGCCCGATCACAGCATGTTCAAAGAGCCTGGTAAATGGACAGTGCGGCGGTTCTAAGAACGGAAAATGCGAAGTGGACAGTGATATGGAATGTGGATGGGAGCGTATTTACAGACGACTTAAACAGATTGGACGTCTGGATGTGTTGAAATGTCCAACACAGATTCGTAATTTCGCAACTGATGATGAAGTATCTAAACAAAATAACTAATTAGCAGTATCTGTGAGAAAATCAGGCAGATACGTTAAAATTTATAATGAGTAGGAGCAATGTACAATGAAAATTACTGAGTTATTTGAACGTGGTGAATTTGTAGTTTCTGCGGAAGTAGGACCACCAAAAGGAATTCATATTGAACATTTGCTGGAGGATGCGAAGACTTATTTAAGCGGCATTACCGCTGTAAACGTGACAGATAATCAGTCATCTGTTATGCGTCTTGGTTCACTGGCAACATGTAAGGCTCTGAAAGATGAAGGACTTACCCCAATCTTCCAGCTGACCTGTCGTGACAGAAACCGTATCGCACTGCAGTCAGACCTTCTGAGTGCTGCGATGTTAGGAATTGATAATCTGCTGCTGTTAACTGGCGATCACACCAAGATGGGCGATCATCCGCAGGCAAAACCTGTTTTTGACCTTGATTCTGTATCTTTGATCCATGCTGTAAAACAGTTAGAATCAGGTGTAGACCTTGGTGGAAATGAATTGGTTGGTGAACCACCAAAATTTGCAAAAGGAGCAGTAGTATCTCCTTGCAGCGATTCTGTAGATGCGCAGTTGGCCAAAATGGAACGTAAAGTTGCAGCAGGCGCTGACTATTTCCAGACTCAGGCAGTATATGAACCTGAGAAATTCATCAAATTTATGGAAAAAGCAAAACAGTTTGGCAAACCAGTTCAGTTAGGAATCGTAATTCCAAAATCTGTAGGTATGGCCAGATTCATGAATGCAAATGTTGCCGGAGTTCATGTTCCGGAAGAAATGATTGAAGAGCTGAAAGCAGATAAAGAAAAGACAAAAGCTGGAATCACAGGTGTTGAGATTGCTGCTCGTATTATCAAAGAGTGTAAGCCGTACTGTCAGGGTGTACATATCATGGCATTAGGTTGGGAATCGAAAGTACCGGATATTATAAAACTGGCTGGGATCTAGATTGTAATATAAAAAGTAGTAGTTTCATTTATTTGAAAACTATACACGAAGCCTCTGCATAAACTGTAAAACAGGTATGCAGAGGCTTTTTATAAAGGAAAACAATATGGTAAGCGATATGATCGCATAGTGCAGTGAAGTAGTGCTTTTTACTGTGCAGTGGAAGGGAATTAGTATGAACGGACAGAAGAAAATCTCAGGACTTGGAATGATAGGACTTATATTTACATTAATTGGAGCGTCTTTTTGCATCATAGGGATTGCGGTATTCCTATTTGTAAAAGTTGATGAAGCGGCTATTTTGGGACTGATTTATACACCGATCGGGGCAGTCTTTCTGGTCCTGGGATTATTGTTTCTATTTTTACAAAGACGAAAAGAAAAAATGCATAAACAAGTCAGGGAGGCAGGACACTATATCATGGCGACTGTAGACCGAGTCATCTGCAATACCAATCTCACATACAATAATATGCATCCGTATATCGTGTATTGCAATTATGTAGACGAGAGAGGCGTCATGCACCATTTCAAAAGCAGAAATGTAATGTTTAATCCGACGGGAATGTTTCGTGACAATCAGGTGAAAGTTTTTGTAGAATCGGAAAATCTGAAATATTACGATGTAGATATCGATTCAATATTACCGAACACCGTGATTCATACAGTCAATGGATATCAGAGTAAAAACAAGGGCGTGTTTTTATGCGGTGTTATATTTACAATTATGGGCTCTGTTTTCGCAGGGATTGGACTGGCAATTTCATTGCTGGCAGTTTCTTATCCGGATAGATGGATGTTCTTTTTGATTTTTGGTGGCATTGGCGGAATCTTCCTGGTGATTGGGATTATTTTTCTGGCAAGAGAACTTCGTAAGAAGTCGCAGGTGAAACGTCTGAAGAACAGCGGAGATTATGTAAATGCAGTGATTAAAAGTGTAGCAGTTGATTCAAGCATTGAATACGGAGGGATGGCTGGAACTTCTGCGTTGTATAAGAACTTATCGGCAGCAGGCAGCCACGAACAGGTATATACGTCGCATCCATTATATTTCCAATGTAGTTATGCAGCACCGGATGGTATCGAGCACATTTTTCGCTCGGAGAGCAAGGTCGGGCTGGACCAGGAACGCTATATTGGACAAAACGTAAAAGTGTATTATAAAGGTGATGATTTCAGAAAATATTATGTAGCATTGGAAGAAGTTCACACTTTTTTGTGACGGAATATGGAAATGATGGAAACCAGAGTCATGGGGTAGTGCTTTGGGTTTTTAGAAATAAAGTACAATATATGGGGGATGGATATGAAAAGTGAGAAAAAATATACGCGTATAATTTTTATAATTCTTTCGATAGCAGCATTAGTTGTAATCGGTGTAAAGGCTTATGGCTACCATGTCAAAAGAGAAGAAGTCCGCGAAAAAGAAGAAAAATATCAGGAAGCCATTTCGTTGATAAAGGATGAGGAATATCAGGAGGCGAGCGATATTCTGAGAAAGATATCTTTATACAAGGACAGTAAGACACTGCGTGTTTATGCGGATGCCTGTATGGGGATAAAAATTTATGGTCATATGTATTATGATGACTATCTAAGTATCCCGGAAACCTACGATGGTGATATGGCGGAAGAAATACTGGAAAAGAGAGCTCAGATCGAGGAGAAAAATGAAGACTACCTTGAGGAGCAGGAGTACCTGGCCCGCAAGGCGGAGGAAGAACAAAAAGAGATGGAAAAGCAGGAGGCAAAAGAGAGCGAGTCTTCCAAAGAAAGCTATTCGGCGGGAAGTTTTTTTACTGGTGGGTCAGGAAGTAAAAGTGGAATTTATGAAGATGGCTATGATGATCATGATAAAAAGGGCACACAAAAAAAAGATACCAAAAAAGAAGACAAATCAATGAACGATGATTATTATGATGATTGGGAAGATGAAGATGAAGCTGAGGAATACCTGTATGATTATTATGGAGACGAGGGAAGCGATGAGTACTGGGATGAGGTAGAGTAGCAGGAACACCGATGTTGATTTTGATCCATATCCAAGTTTTTATTTTAATTCACGGTCTTGTCTGCTATACTATATAGATAAAAGACTAAAATGGAAACGCTGCATCGGTATATCAGGGGGAAGAACGCAGGAGGAAATGTGGTTATGGGTTATCAGGAAACAAGGCAGATGACGATCGACGCAAACGAAGAATATTATAATGGAAATACTGGCTTGTTTTTCAGCTATATGCATCCAAAGGTAGTGATGATCTCTATAGGAGAAGGTCAGATAGTCGAAGGAAAAGAAAATCTGAAAAAGGTATATGGAAGTTCAATAGAAAGCAGGACCAGATATATGATCTCAGATATGTCATGCAAAGCTTATCCTGTATCCGCAAGAACTTGTTTTACCGTTCTCCAGATGGAATTATCATCGTTTCATCCTGATGGGAGTATGAGCAGAGTCAATCAAAGGACTACTGTGTACTGGAATTATTTTCGTGATCTGGCGGCTGGGACAGGAGAGAAGCGAACCGGCTGGTTTATTATGAATATCCACGTATCTATTGGTCTGAAGACAGATCAGCCGATGATCAGTTTTGAACACTTATCAGAAAATATACGGAGTAATATCATCCAGCAGATGGACACAGACAAAAGAATGACTTTTCATGATCAGAATGGTGCGGTCAATTATATCAGTCCGATTGAGATCGTCTATATAAAGGCGGACAAGATTCACTGTGATATCTGGACCGGGCGGGACAAAAAAATCGTAGTCCGCCGTTATATTGCCCAACTTGAGGCGGAACTTGGTGAGGAGTTTTTCAGGAGCCATAAAAGTTACCTGGTGAATCTTCGCTATGTGAAAGCGATACAAAACAGAGATTTGATACTGTCAAATGACATTGTTGTGCCGGTATCACGCAGGCAGCTGCCTAAAATCAAGGAATTGCTGGAAAAAATGAAGGAAAAGTAGAGGAAAGTAGATGAAAATGCAAGGAAAATCAAATTCCCTCTTGCAAATCTGGAATTTTCCTGTAAAATAGTATAGGATTGTTATGAGAGCCGGTGGTCTTGCAAAGATTCCCGGCTTTGAATAACTTTTAACTCTATCATTGGTTCTGAAGGATTTTCAAGAGAGAAAAGGATTGATAACATGATTGCAGCTAATAATGTAACATTACGAATTGGAAAAAAAGCTTTATTTGAAGATGTAAATATTAAGTTCACCGAGGGAAACTGCTATGGTTTGATCGGTGCCAATGGAGCAGGAAAATCTACATTTTTGAAGATTTTGTCTGGACAGCTAGAGACTACAAATGGAGATATCACCATTACTCCGGGTCAGAGACTTTCCTTCCTGCAGCAGGATCATTTCAAATATGATGCGTATACAGTACTTGATACAGTCATCATGGGAAATGCTCGCCTGTATGAGATTATGAAAGAAAAAGAATTGATTTATGCAAAAGAAGATTTCACAGAGGATGATGGTATCCGTGCAAGTGAACTGGAAGCAGAATTTGCTGAGATGGATGGATGGAATGCAGAGTCAGATGCTGAACAGCTTCTGAATGGTCTTGGTATCCCTAATGATGTGCATTATGCACAGATGGCAGATCTGACTGGTAGCGAAAAAGTAAAAGTCCTTCTTGCTCAGGCATTGTTTGGAAGCCCGGATATCCTGCTTCTCGATGAGCCTACCAACCATTTGGATCTGGATGCGATCGCATGGCTTGAAGAATTTTTGATCAATTTCCCGAATACCGTTATCGTGGTATCCCATGACCGTTATTTCCTGAACAAGGTATGTACCCATACGGCTGATATCGATTATGGTAAGATCCAGTTATATGCTGGTAACTATGACTTCTGGTTTGAATCCAGTCAGCTTATTGTTAAGCAGATGAAGGAAGCAAACAAGAAAAAAGAAGAGAAGATCAAAGAACTGCAGGATTTTATTTCCCGGTTCAGCGCCAATGCTTCTAAGTCAAAACAGGCGACTTCCCGTAAGAAAGCGTTGGAGAAGATCCAGCTTGATGAGATCCGTCCTTCAAGCAGAAAGTATCCATACATTGATTTTCGACCAAATCGCGAGATTGGAAATGAAGTTCTTATGGTTGAGAATCTGTCCAAGACGATCGATGGCGTGAAGATTCTTGATAACATATCGTTTACTCTGAGCAGAGAAGATAAAGTTGCATTCGTAGGTGGAAATGAACTTGCAAAGACAACCTTATTCAAAATCCTTGTAGGAGAGATGGAGCCGGATTCCGGAACTTACAAATGGGGTGTTACAACATCTCAGACATATTTCCCGAAGGACAATACAAAAGAGTTTGACAATGATCTGGTGATCGCAGACTGGCTGACCCAGTATTCAGAGATCAAGGATGTCACATATGTACGTGGATTCCTGGGAAGAATGCTTTTTGCCGGCGAAGATGGAGTGAAAAAGGTGAAAGTACTTTCCGGTGGTGAGAAAGTAAGGTGTCTTTTATCTAAGATGATGATCTCAGGTGCCAATATTCTTATCCTGGATGAGCCTACCAACCATCTGGATATGGAGTCGATCACAGCACTCAACAACGGTTTGATCAAGTTCCCGGGTGTGCTTCTGTTTGCATCACACGATCATCAGTTTGTACAGACGATCGCAAACCGTATCATGGAGATCATGCCGAACGGTTCTATGATCGATAAGAATACTTCTTACGATGAATATCTGGCAAGTGATGAGATGGCTAGAAAACGTCAGGTATATCTGATGGAAGAGGAAGACAACTAATATTTGCTAAATGGTTACATTTATAATGAGTAAGGGGCAATGCCTGAAGAAAAGATTCTCTTCAAAGGGCATGCCCCTTACCGTTGTTTTAGGGTATATGAAAGGGCGTTCATATGTTCATGTATGGACAATATAAGAAATAAAGGAATGCCGAAAGGCAAAGAAAGGTGATATAAAATGACAGAATGGTTAAATTTACTTGCTGAGATGATACAACGATATAGGTGGATAGCTCCGCTTCTGGCACTGGCTGCGGGTCTGCTCACATCGATTACTCCATGCTCCCTGTCGAGCATCCCTATGGCTATCGCCTATGTGGGTGGATCTGCAAAGAAAGATACAAAGAAAGCATTTCGATTATCTCTTACTATGGCGGTTGGGTTAGCACTTACATTTTTAGTGTTCGGTTCACTGGCTTCTGTGATAGGACATTATATGCATGAGATAGGAACCTGGTGGTATGTATTTCTTGGGATCATCATGATATTGATGGCACTGCAGATCTGGGGTGTGATCCATATTATACCGAATCATCCTCATGATTATGGAAAAGGAAATCCTCATGAGGAACATGGGTGCGAATGCCACGACCACAGTCATCATCATGAACATGAGCATGAGCATAAGCACGAGCATCCTACACACTGTGATGAGGCTGGCGGACAGTGTCACTGCGGTCCGAAAGTGAGCAAAAGAGGGTATCTGGGAGCCTTGTTAGCAGGTATGCTCAGTGGTGCAGTCGCTTCTCACTGCTCTACACCGGTGATGATAGCACTCCTTGCGATGGCAGCTCAGTCCGGCAGTACGTTTTGGGGAATCTTCCTTCTGGCGATGTTTGCTGTTGGCCATAGTATCCTTTTGGTGGCAGCAGGAACAAGCTATAGTGTGGTGGAAGGCTGGATGTATAATCCTAAATATGAAAAGATCAGCAAAAATCTCCGTACGATCATGGGAGTATTGATCCTGGTGATAGGCTTCGCTATGATCTATATGGCATTTTTCTATGAGGCATAATACGTACTAAAAATCCCCCAACTCTTTGCATATTGCAAAAAAGTTGGGGGATTTTTCAATCCGTATCTGTTAAACAATAAAATTGCGGCAGCATTCCTCAAACTCATGAAAGAATGCCTCAGCATGATACCCGTCATTGACAGCATGATGGAATTCCGCTGTCACAGGCATCTTGATCCGTTCCCCGTCTTCATAATATTTTCCAATCATGATAAATGGAATATAACTGGTGTTCGGGGTTCCATAATGGGTGAAGGATGCCGGTTTTGAATAGCTGAGCGAAGAGAAGCTGGTGTTTGGCATGATCGAGATGTGGACATTGTCCATATCGTCGCTCGTGTCGAAGTACAGGCGGTCTCCAGCCTCGGCTTTTTCTTTGTCCAGAAGAAACTCCTTATAGAATTCGGAAAATTCTTCTTTGTAAAATGTACGCTGATGGGTAAACAGATGGTCGGAAGCGGTGCGAAGCACAGTATAATGTGCATTAACCTTTTCCCAATATCCAATCTTGCCATCAACCTTTGCATATCGATAATCCTGATGCTCATTGACTGTTTTTACAATACAGTAGCAGATGGATGGATAGAACTTGTAATGATTTTTGTGGATCATATTAAGAAATTCTGTCACATCAAGCTGGACTGTCATACAGTACATATAGCCGTTAAACGCATCAAAGATCTCACGGCGATCCCAAGTATCAAAATCAATAGGATGAAAAGGATTCATGATATCCTCCTTTATGCTTACAGTAAGGAAGCAGTAGCCTCATCAATAACGATAGTAACATCAGAATGCAGCTGTAAGATAGAAGCTGGAACCTGTGGAAGGACTGGTCCGAAAAATGCTTTTTTAACGATCTCAGCTTTGTCTTTTCCGCTTGCAACAAGAAGAATCCTTCTTGCCTGCATGATGGTGCCAACACCCATAGTATAAGCCTGTGTTGGTACATCTTCCATTTTTTCGAAGAAACGTGCATTTGCCTGGATCGTGCTTTCGGTCAGATCAACGCAGTGGGTAAACTTTGGAAATTCATCTGCTGGTTCATTGAATCCGATATGTCCGTTGTGGCCAAGACCGAGAAGCTGAAGATCCATGCCGCCATAACTTTTTACGATTGC
Organism: Clostridia bacterium; assembly: GCA_009929525.1. Lineage (GTDB taxonomy): Bacteria > Bacillota > Clostridia > Lachnospirales > Lachnospiraceae > Oliverpabstia. The sequence continues at coordinate 36,645 of SAAH01000003.1, forward strand.
TTCGTAGTCTGTACATGCTTTGTCAGAATCAGGCTCTGTTCCGTCTGGTACATGTGTCTGATCAAGATTGATATTTACATGTTTGAACAGATGATTCATCATGAAATAATAGTAACTCTGATCATTATCATGGTCTAATCCACGATACTCATCCAGGTTCACTGTGGAAACTTCAGAAAAGTCCAAGTCACCTTTCTTATACCATTCGATCAGTTTGTCATAGGTTCCGATAGGCGTGGATCCTGTTGCAAGTCCAAGCACACAGTCAGGTTTTGTAATGATCTGGGCAGAAATGATATTTGCAGCTTTGCGGCTCATATCATCATAGTCTTTTGTTATAATGATTCTCATTGGAGTAATCCCCCTTTTATTTTGTTTGTGTAACTACTGATGGTGTTTATAGCTACTGTTTATTATATTATTAAGCTATCGTATTTGAACCGAAAAAGCAAGAGATAATCCGTCAGTAAAAAAAGTTGAAAGTTCTTCCAGAAAATGCACGCCTAATCAGCCAGTGCCTTGATGGATGAGGCATATTCTGAAGGAGACATACCTGTGATCTTCTTGAACTGTCTGGAAAAATAATGGATCGAGGTATATCCGAGGTAATCGGATATCTGAGTGAAATTCTCCCGGTCTTCCCGGATGAGCTGCTTTGCCATTTCTATCTTCATATGAGAAAAATAATCGATCACGCCGCATTGATTTTCTTCGCGAAACAGCTTCTGAAGTTGGGAGCGTCCCACCAGATTGGCCTGACATATCTCTTCAATAGTAAGTCTTTCACATATATGTGTTTCAAGATAAGAGGTGACACGGGAATAAAGCAGGGCATCATTTTTTTTCTTGACTGATTTTACAGTGGGAGCGGGTCGTTGTCCGCTGTTTATCCGGCGGATCATGGATATCATCAGCAGTTCCATGTGGATTTTTATCATCTGTTCGCAGCCAAAGGGGGCATCCTCTTTTCTGTCCATCTTCTGAGTATATGGATTATCAAGACATGTTGCGATGCACTGTTTGGCCTCAGAGATGATCTTGGCCAACAGAGTACGTTCATTTTCCCCGATAGAAGTGATAAGACCCTCAAAATATTTCATGCATGGCGAATCACATTCAAAAGCAATGACTACCAGGTTGGGAGCAATCTTTCCGTTTGAATTGACATTGTGAAATTCATTTGGTTTATGAAAGATGATCTGTCCCTTTGTAAGTGTGTGGTGGGTATGTCCGGCTACAACTTCGACTTCACCTTTATCCACACATAAAAATTCCCAGAAATTATGAGATTCTCCCGGAAAATGATAGGTGCTCGTATACTCAAAATAATGTATCGTAATAATCTTTGATATGATCAGTTCTTCTTTTAGGGTAAGACTTTCAAATGCCATGATTCTCCTCCTGATATAAAGTGCACAAATTCTTCACTGCAAACGGGACAGCCTAGATACATACATTATAGAGGATTAAAGTTCAAAATGCTATGGTAAAAAACAATTGTGTAAATAAAAGTGAGTTAATAGTACAAACAAAAGTAAATATTGTGTAAATCCAAAGATAAAGAAAAGTGATACTCTGTATATATCAACGGGAGACAAAAGCAAATGCAATAGAGTCGAAAGGATGGGTAAAAAGATGATGAAAAAACCGGTATTAGTAATTATGGCAGCAGGGATGGGAAGTCGTTACGGTGGATTAAAACAGATCGACCCGATCGATCCGCAGGGACATATCATAATGGATTTTTCTATATATGATGCGAAGAAGGCCGGATTTGAGGAAGTAATCTTTATAATAAAGAAGGAAAATGAAAAAGACTTTAAAGAATGTATCGGAGACCGGATCAGCAAAATCATGAAAGTATCCTATGTATATCAGGATCTTAATAATCTGCCGGCAGGATATCAGGTGCCGGAAGGAAGAGTGAAACCATGGGGGACGGGGCATGCTGTGTTAAGCTGTCTTGGAACCTTAGATGCACCATTTGCAGTTATCAATGCAGATGATTATTACGGAAGCCATGCATTTAAGATGATCTATGATTTCCTGACTACGCATGAAGATAACGAAAAATATCATTACACCATGGTAGGTTATGTGTTGGAGAACACGCTTACAGAAAATGGTCACGTAGCAAGAGGCGTGTGTGTGACAGACGAGCAGGGGTATCTGCAGGGTATCAATGAGTGGACAAGAATCGAAAAGCGTCCTGACGGAGCAGCTTATACAGAGGATGATGGAGCTACCTGGATATCTATCCCGGAGGGAAGCACCGTGTCCATGAATATGTGGGGATTCTCAGCAAGTCTGCTGAAAGAATTGAACGAACGTTTTGAAGCATTTTTAAAGGAAGCTATGAAAACGAATCCTATGAAAGGCGAGTATTTCCTGCCTTCCGTAGTAGGTGAACTGCTGGCAGAGGGAAAAGCAGATGTACAGGTGCTGAAATCTCTGGACAAATGGTATGGTGTTACATATAAGGAAGATAAACCGGTAGTAGTAAATGCTATCTGTAAGATGAAAGAAGAAGGAAAATATCCGGAAAAACTTTGGGAGGAGTAAGAAAAATGGGAGCGATCACACAGGAGGAATTGGCAGTTGTTGTAAGAAATTTTACACTGGAAGGAGAAATCAACAACATCTGCCCTTATGGAAGCGGCCACATTAATGACACATTTCGTTTGAGTATGAATCAGGATGGAAAAGAAAAAAGCTATATACTTCAGCGGATGAATGGAGAAATATTCAAAAACAGAGAGGAACTGATGGAGAATATTACCAGTGTTACCAGTTTCCTGAAAGAAAAGATCCTTGCCCAGGGAGGCAATCCTGACAGAGAAACACTGCAGATCATACCGACAAAAGATGGAAAGTCTTACTATACAGAGAAAGATGGAGACGGATGGAGGATTTATCCATTTATCACAGATACCATAAGCTTTGATCTGGCAGAAAATGCGGAGGATTTTAACAGAAGCGGATATGCATTTGGCAATTTCCAGTATCTGTTGGCTGACTTTCCGGCAAAGAAACTTCATGAGACGATCGTAAACTTCCATAACACAGTGGATCGTTTTGCAAAGTTCAAAAAAGCAGTGGACGAAGATATTATGGGCAGAGCAAAGGATGTACAGCCTGAGATACAGTTTATCCTTGATCGTGAAAAAGACTGCCATTTTTTTGGAGATCTTCTTGCCAATGAGGAAGTACCGCTCCGTGTAACACATAATGATACAAAACTTAATAATGTTCTTTTTGACAAAGAGAGCAAAAAAGCAATCTGTGTTATTGATCTTGATACTGTTATGCCGGGATTTGCTGCCCATGATTTTGGGGATGCCATTCGTTTTGGTGCAAGTACAGCAGTGGAGGATGAGCAGGATCTGGAGAAAGTATCCTGTGATATGACATTATTCGAAGCATATTTTGATGGTTTCATGGAGGGATGCAGAGGAAGCCTTACAAAACGTGAGGTGGAGACACTTCCTATGGGAGCTAAGATCATGACATTTGAGTGTGGGATGAGGTTTCTGACAGATTATCTTGAAGGAGATGTATATTTTAAGATACATCGAAAAGGACATAACCTGGATCGTACCAGAACACAGCTTAAACTGGTAAAAGATATGGAAGATAAATGGGACATCATGGAAAAAATTGTTAATAAGTAATATTTTAGGGGAGTGTATCTGCACGATATATGTGTAAATACGCTCCCTGATTTGTTTTTTTCGAAAAACATTCCATGATTTTTTCGCAAAAAATAGACAGGATTCTTAAAGCGTGATATAATCATGCATAAGGGTTAAATTATGCGCAGCTATGAATAGGTTATAGCTGCAATTAAGTTTTTAATTCAATTCAAGGAGGAAATAAGAATGGCAAGAAAAATGAAAACCATGGATGGTAATCATGCTGCCGCTCATGCATCTTATGCATATTCCGATGTAGCAGCCATTTACCCAATTACTCCATCATCTGTTATGGCAGAAGCTACAGATGAATGGGCAACCCAGGGAAGAAAGAATATCTTTGGACAGGAAGTTCAGGTAACAGAAATGCAGTCTGAGGCAGGTGCAGCAGGTGCAGTTCACGGTTCTCTGGCAGCAGGCGCTTTGACAACAACTTATACAGCTTCTCAGGGTCTTCTGCTGATGATTCCAAACCTTTACAAAATCGCTGGAGAGCAGCTGCCAGGCGTATTTAACGTATCCGCTCGTGCTCTTGCTAGCCATGCGTTATCTATTTTCGGAGATCACTCCGATGTATATGCCTGCCGTCAGACAGGTGTAGCTATGTTGTGCGAATCTTCCGTACAGGAAGTTATGGACTTAACTCCAGTTGCACATCTGGCATCTCTTAAAGGAAAAGTTCCGTTCATCAACTTCTTTGATGGATTCCGTACTTCTCATGAGATCCAGAAGATCGAAACTTGGGATTACGAAGATCTGAAAGATATGGCAGATATGGACATCATCGATGCATTCCGTAAGAACGCACTGAATCCAAATCATCCATGTCAGAGAGGTTCAGCTCAGAACCCGGATATCTTCTTCCAGGCAAGAGAAGCTTGTAACTCTTATTACGATGCTCTTCCAGCTATCGTAGAAGAATACATGGACAAAGTAAATGCAAAACTTGGTACAGATTACAAACTGTTCAACTACTATGGCGCTGCTGATGCAGAAAAAGTTATCGTAGCTATGGGTTCTGTAAATGATACTATTGAAGAGACAATCGATTATTTGTTAGCAGCAGGCGAGAAAGTCGGCGTTATCAAAGTTCGTCTGTACAGACCATTCTGTGCACAGGCTTTAGTTGATGCTATTCCTGAGACTGTAAAACAGATCACTGTTCTCGACAGAACAAAAGAGCCAGGAGCACTTGGCGAGCCTCTGTATCTTGACGTTGTTGCTGCACTGAAAGGCACAAAGTTCAATGATACACCAATCTTTACAGGTCGTTATGGTCTTGGATCAAAAGACACAACTCCTGCACAGATCGTTGCTGTATACAACAATACAGAAAAACAGAAATTCACGATCGGTATCGTAGATGATGTTACAAATCTCTCTCTGGAAACAGGAGCTCCTCTGGTTACAACTCCAGAAGGAACTATCAACTGTAAGTTCTGGGGTCTGGGTGCTGACGGTACTGTAGGTGCTAACAAGAACTCCATCAAGATCATTGGTGACAATACCGATATGTACGCTCAGGCATACTTCGATTATGACTCCAAAAAATCCGGTGGTGTTACAATGTCTCACCTTCGTTTCGGTAAAAAAGCGATCAAATCTACATACCTGATCCATAAAGCTAACTTTGTAGCTTGCCATAATCCTTCCTATGTTAACAAATATAACATGGTTCAGGAGCTGGTTGATGGTGGTACATTCCTGCTGAACTGTCCTTGGGACATGGAAGGTCTGGAAAAACATCTGCCAGGACAGGTTAAAGCATTTATCGCTAACCATAACATTAAGTTCTATGTAATTGATGGTGTTAAGATCGGTATCGAAACTGGTATGGGCCCAACACGTATCAATACTATTCTTCAGTCTGCATTCTTCAAACTGGCTGATATCATTCCAGAGACTCAGGCTATCGACCTGATGAAAGCAGCAGCTAAAGCTACTTACGGACGTAAGGGTGATGATGTAGTTGCTAAGAACTGGGCAGCTATCGACGAAGGAGCTAAACAGGTTGTTGAGATCCAGGTTCCAGAAAGCTGGAAAAATGCTGAGGACGAAGGACTTACAATGACTCATGCAACAAGCGGAAGACAGGAAGCTATCGATTTTGTTAACAATATCCAGGCTAAAGTTTCTGCTCAGGAAGGTAACAACCTGCCTGTATCTGCATTCAAAGATTATGTTGATGGAACTACACCATCAGGTACATCTGCATACGAGAAACGTGGTATCGCAGTAAACGTTCCTGTATGGAATCCGGAAAACTGTATCCAGTGTAACCGTTGCGCATATGTATGTCCGCATGCAGCTATCCGTCCGGTTGCTATGACTGCTGAAGAAGCAGCAAATGCACCTGCATCTTTAGAGATGACAGGACTGAAAGAATACAAATTTGCTATGGCTGTATCTGTACTGGATTGTACCGGATGTGGTTCTTGTGCAAATGTTTGCCCAGGCAAGAAAGGTGCTAAAGCACTGGCTATGGAAAACCTGGAAGCAAATCTGGAAGCTCAGAAGTTCTTCGATTACGCTGTTACTCTTGATGAGAAAAAAGATGTTATCGAGAAATTCAAAGAAAATACAGTTAAAGGTTCTCAGTTCAAACAGCCTCTGTTAGAGTTCTCAGGAGCTTGTGCAGGTTGTGGTGAGACACCTTACGCAAAACTGATCACACAGCTGTTCGGTGACAGAATGTACATCGCTAATGCAACAGGATGTTCTTCTATCTGGGGTAACTCCTCACCGTCCACACCTTACACAATGAACTCTAAAGGACAGGGTCCAGCTTGGTCTAACTCACTGTTCGAAGATAACGCAGAGTTCGGTTATGGTATGCTGTTAGCTCAGAAAGCTATCCGTGATGGTTTAAAAGCTAAAGTTGAATCCGTAATGGCAAGCGACAAAGCTTCTGATGAAGTAAAAGCTGCTTGTAAAGAATGGATCGACACATTCAGCGTTGGTGCTACTAACGGTGCAGCTACAGATAAACTGGTTGCAGCATTAGAAGGATGCGACTGCGATACATGCAAAGACATCGTTAACAACAAAGATTTCCTGGCTAAGAAATCCCAGTGGATCTTCGGTGGTGACGGATGGGCTTACGATATCGGATTCGGTGGTGTTGACCACGTATTAGCTAGTGGAAAAGACATCAACGTAATGGTATTCGATACAGAAGTATATTCTAACACAGGTGGACAGTTCTCCAAATCTACTCCTACTGGAGCAATCGCTCAGTTCGCAGCAGGCGGAAAAGAAACCAAGAAGAAAGATATGGCATCTATCGCTATGTCCTATGGTTATGTATATGTAGCTCAGATCTCCATGGGTGCTGACTTTAACCAGACAGTTAAAGCTATCGCAGAAGCAGAAGCTTATCCGGGACCATCCCTGATCATCGCTTACGCTCCATGTATCAACCATGGTATCAAGAAAGGTATGAGCAAAGCTCAGACCGAAGAAGAATTGGCAGTTAAGAGTGGTTACTGGCACAACTTCCGCTTCAACCCAGAAGCAGACAGCAAGTTCACTCTGGATTCCAAAGCTCCTACAGAAGATTATCAGGCATTCCTGGATGGCGAAGTTCGTTACAATTCTCTGAAACGTTCTAACCCAGAAAAAGCTGCTAGACTGTTCGCTCTGAATGAGGCTCAGGCTAAAGCAAGATACGAGTACCTGAACAAGTTGATTACTCTGTATGGTAGTGAAGAATAAGATATAGTGACTCTTTGAGTTACTTGATGGAAAGGCGTCAGCCCCTTGGGGTTGGCGCCTTTTTTACGGCAAGGCTGGGTATGGAAAGAGATTGGGTGCTATGACTCTCTTTTATTTCCATAGGGGTGGACGTGTTCTGCTTTTGATTGGAATTCTTTTAAATCATAGATTTTCATGTTGCCATTGAATTGGGCTATGGTCACTCCGTCAAAGCTTCCGATGGTATTTTCATAACCGCATTCAAAGTACCATTCTATAAATGCAGTTTTATCTACAATAGTGATGTCTTCGTTGCTATGCTGATCCGGCGGGGCATATACACAAAAGTGCAGAAATATATTCCGTATTGCCAAGCTAAACACGATGATTTTAAGTGAATTGGGGCATCTGCAACAAATTTATACTATTGCCGCGTTATTGAGTCCTGACACAGGGCAGGAGGCGAATATTACTTGTCTTTGACCAAGATAGCAGAAACGCTAATACAAAGAAACAGAATCAATTCACACAACGTACTTTCACTCCACCAATACACAGCCACCCATGGACCGGAGCTTGCCAGGGCAGGAAGGGCGGAAAGAGTGGCATCGAGCCTGCGCTGATAAAAATCTTGGTGCGGGAAGGGCAGAGTGGGTTGAGTGAAGTGTGCTCACCAAAGCACACTTCAAAGACACCTGAGGTGCGTATGCATCAGCATACGTGCCGAATGTGGCTGATCTCGATCCAACCTGCCCTTCCCGCACCTAGATTTTTACAGCAAAGGATCTGCCATTCTTTCCGCCCTTCCTGCCCTGGCAAGCTCCGGTCCATGGGTGGCGTCCCCTCCCTCCCAATACAAATTGCAAAATCCCCTTTATAACCCTCAATTAAAATGCTATAATAAACACATAAAAACTCGGGGGCAATCCCCGCCATATTTATGCAATATGGCGGTGGATACAAGTAAGGAGGTATTTTATGGAAAGTAGAATGCATAAGATTTTTGCTGAAGAAGACAGAAAGATTGCTTTGAAGGTGTATGAAGGACATTTTGCAACACCTCATTCTCATATCACGCATTATTTTGATATGACAACACTGCGGACGCGAGCTTCAGAGGCGTCGGCGGTTGCAAGGGTGCTGGCAAGGCATTATGAGCTTAGTACGATCGTAGATACGATCATCTGTATGGACGGGACAGAGGTTATTGGCGCATATCTGGCTGAGGAACTTTCAAATGCAGGTATCATGTCTATGAATGCACATGAGACGATTTATGTAGTAGCACCGGAGATCAACATTAATGGACAGCTCATGTTTCAAGATAACATGACTCCGATGATCAAGAATAAAAATGTATTGATATTAACGGCTTCTGCTACAACGGGTGGTTCCTTACAGACCTGCATGGACTGTGTAAAATATTATGAAGGAAAGCTTCAGGGAGCATGTGCGATATTCAGCGCGATCAGAAAAGTAAATGATATGCCGGTCATCTCTATCTTTTCATCAGATCAGGTAGCAGAATACAGAAGTTATACAACAAGAGAATGCCCGAATTGCCGTGCACAAAAAAAGATAGATGCGATAGTGAATGGGTTCGGATATTCCAAATTATAAACAGGAAAGAGTAGGAAAAGACAGCAGTATGGACAGATTGATGAAAAATATCGTGGATCAGATCAAGGAAGCACAAATGAAACTGGGATATATCAAGGAAACAGTAAGACTGTATTATCCGATTTCTTCGCTGAACGCACTTTTGGGTACTAAGATGGAAGATGAAGAGGGAATGCTTTCTAAGCTAAGGGAAATGGTAAAATCAGAGTCATTTGTATCTAAGTATCCGGCATTTGCATCGATTCTATTTGATATGCACAGCGGGAGGGCTGAGATAAGTATACCTCCGGAAGGTGCAGCTTATGTCCATAAAAGTGTAAAAGAATCTTCTTTTCTTAAAGACATTATCGAATTATTCCAAACACATCACAGCTGCAGTCTGGATGAAATCCGTGCGATTTTTGACAGATACAGCGATGATTACATGTGTAAAAGGATGGAAGTTGGGATGGACTTTGATTATGTGATACATTTTTCAGATGAGTCCATTGATGAATATTATTATTGTATCAAAATGGAGATGGGACATACGATTTATCATCGGTTTATGAAGGAAGATTATGAGCTGCTGTTTGCATAAGGAAGAAAACGTCTGGAAGAATGCAATCCCTTTGTTACTGAACAATGAATGAGCAGGAACACATATACCTGCTGAAAATGTAATTTGAAAAGATGGCTGTATTGTACAGCTGTCTTTTTTATGCTATAATATCAAAGATATTATACTGCCATGAGAAGGCAGGACGACATACTAAGAGTACTATATGGGAGTATATTCATATATGAATGAAAAACTGGATACTTACAGTTGTCTATATAAAATGATGTACAGATCAGATAATGAAAAAAGAAACGCATAGCTGCGTATAATGGAAAGGAAATATAAAGACACATGACGGTAAACAACGTATTTATTATTAGGAGATTACAAGGCCTGGATGAAATGTTTGTGGCTTTTTCAGCAGTAACAAGGATGCCTTATGCAACATGTGATGAGGAAACTTTCAACGATCAGGTATGGATCTTTACAGATCAGGAAAAAGTTCAGGAATTTGCGAAAAGTCATACAGAAAAGAAGATACTTATCATGGGAGTGAAGGTAAAAAAAGAGGAAGCCCCCATGTTTTATATGAACCTGTTTTCTATGGGGATCAATGAAATTGTATTTCAGGATGGAGAAGCACAGCACAAACTTGAACTGACAAGTGTGGTGAAGATGCCTGATTATGAAAAATTAGAAGAAAAACAAAGACCGATATTAAATCCACAGTTACAGCTCTCGGCGATTTATTTTTTGCAGCAGCTTAGAAGACCGGGCGTTGAACCGGACAAGGCTGCATTGAAAGAACTTGAGGAAGAGATGTCAGTTAATCTGGTAAAGTCCAAGTATCTTTTGCCTGTAGATATTCAAGAGGGGAAGGATGGAGAGAGTACTCCAGAGAATATTCGCCTCATTTATGTGCAGAATAAAGAAGGAGAAAGATTCCAGCCTATATTCTCAGACACAGGAGAACTGATGAAGCATTACCGGAATAAAGAACAAAAACACAGGTTATTACAACCTACTTTCGAACAGCTTCCGAAGTATATGATAAAAGATGTACAGGGATATGTGCTGAATCCAGAAGGAATCAATCTTATCCTGAAGAAAGAACAGATTGAGATTTTATTAAAATATTATAACAAACAGTAGTATGATAAAAAATCAAGAGCGGAGCGGGCCAATTGCCGGATGGTAGGAGGACCCGCTCCTATAAAATGAAATGGAGGTTATAACAGTGCTGATCACAGATTGTAAAGCATATGAGCTGCTCGAACGCCAGATGATAGAAGATATCCACGCAGAAGGATATCTGCTGCGTCATAAAAAGAGTGGTGCAAGAGTGATGCTCCTCGAAAATGATGACGAAAATAAAGTTTTTAATATTGCATTCAGGACGCCGCCCTCAGACAGTACAGGGGTTGCCCATATATTGGAGCACAGTGTTTTGTGCGGATCCAGGAATTTTCCATTGAAAGACCCATTTGTAGAACTTGTGAAAGGGTCTTTGAATACATTTTTAAATGCGATGACATATCCGGATAAGACAATGTATCCAGTAGCCAGCTGCAATGATCAGGATTTTCAGAATCTGATGCATGTCTATCTGGATGCGGTATTTTATCCAAATATCTATGAGAAAGAAGAAATATTCCGTCAGGAGGGCTGGAGTTATCAGTTGGAGTCTGTGGATGAGCCTCTTAGGTATAATGGTGTTGTATACAATGAGATGAAGGGTGCTTTTTCTTCTCCTGATGAGGTGCTTGACAGGGAAATTTATAATATCCTTTTCCCGGACACACCATATGGGGTAGAATCAGGCGGTGATCCTAAGAATATACCGGATCTTACCTATGAAGCATTTCTGGATTTTCATAAAAAATATTATCATCCGTCTAACAGCTATATTTATCTCTATGGAAATATGGATATGGCTGAAAAGCTGGAATGGATGGATAGGGAATACCTTGGAAAATTTGATGAGATTTCAGTGGATTCGAAGATTTTAGGTCAGAAAGCATTTGATAAGCCGGTAGAACATGTGATAGAGTATCCTGTTTCTGAAAATGGATCGGAAGAGGAGAACACTTATCTGTCCTGCAGTACCGTAGTGGGCAATGGATTGGATGTGGAGCTGTGTACCGCATTTGAGGTTCTGGATTATGTCCTTTTGTCAGCCCCGGGAGCACCGCTTCGACAGGCACTTTTGGATGCAGGGATTGGAAAAGATGTGGAAGGCGGATATAATGATGGAATCTACCAGCCATTTTTTACGATAGTTGTTAAGAACAGTGAAGAAAAATATAAGGAAAAGTTCCTTCAGACGATACAGGAAACCTTGGAGAAAATCGCAAAAGAAGGAATCGACAAGAAGGCTGTCGCAGCAGGGATCAATTACCTGGAGTTCAGATTTCGTGAGGCAGATTATGCTTCTTATCCAAGAGGGCTGATGTATGGGATCGATGTGTTTGACAGTTGGCTTTATGATGATACAAAACCATTTATTCATCTGCAGAGGCTGGGAGCGTTTGAAAGCCTGAAAGAGAAAGCCGGACAGGGATATTTTGAAGATTTGATCAAAGAATATTTGTTGGATAATTCTCATACAGCGATCGTTATCAGCGTACCCAAAAAAGGACTGGCAAACAGGCAGGAGCAGGAGATAGAGGAAAAACTTGCAGCCTATAAGGATACGCTTAGCAGACAGCAGCTGGACGAACTTGTGGAAAAGACACAGCATCTGAAAGAATACCAGGAAAGTGAAGATTCAGAGGAAGCAAAAGCAAGGATACCTATGCTGAAACGTTCGGACATTGATAAAGAGACAGTCAAACTTTACAATACACCGCACATGGTTCATGGAAGTACAGTGCTGCATCATAATGTGGAAACCAATGGGATCACTTATCTGACACTTCTCTTTGATACAAAGAATGTGCCGGACGAATTGATCTCATATATGGGTATTTTAAAATCAGTGCTGGGATATGTGGATACAGCTCACTATACCTATGGGGAACTTTTCCATGAGATCAATGCACAAAGCGGAGGCATCAACTGTGGTCTTCAGGCCTTTGTTCAGGAAGACGTCAAAGATGATTCTATCAGAATGTTCGGTGTTCGCACCAAATACCTGACAGCAAGTGAGAATTTTGTTTTTGGAATGATCAGAGAGATTCTGTTTACATCAAAGTTGGATAGTGATAAACGTATCCACGAGATTATTTCTCGTCAAAAAGCAAAATTAGAATCTGCATTGAGTGAGGCTGGACACTCCACAGCGGTAAGAAGGGCTGCTTCTTATTACTCCCCAGGTTCGGAGTTTTTAGATCGAGTAGGGGGAATCGCTTATTTCCGTCTCATCGAAGATTTAGACAAAAACTTTGAAGAGAAAAAGCAAGATCTTAAGGAAAAACTTGGAAAGCTGATCCAGATGATATTTAGGCCTGAGAACTTGTTTGTCAGTGTGACAGCAAATGATGAAGGATATAAGGGCGTAGAAAGACAGATTGCCCTGTTCCAGCCACTGCTTTATAAAACACCGGTGGAAAAAGGAAGCATAAAATATGAATTGATCCAGAAGAATGAAGGCTTTTTCACTGCCGGGCAGGTTCAGTATGTGGCGGCAGGCGGTAATTTTAAAGAAGCGGGGTATGAATATACAGGTGCACTTCGGATATTGAAGGTCATCTTAAGCTATGACTATCTGTGGATGAATATACGTGTCAAGGGTGGTGCTTATGGATGTATGAGCAGTTTTAGAAGGACCGGAGACAGTTTTCTGGTATCTTATCGTGATCCCCATCTAAAGGAAACACTGGATGTCTTTGAAGGAACACCAAAGTATCTGGAAGAATTCCAGGTAGATGAGAGAGAAATGACAAAGTATATCATTGGAACGATCAGTGAACTGGATGTACCTATGAATCCATCCGCAAAAGGAGAACTTTCTTTGAATGCTTGGATTGGAAACATCACAAGAGAATCACTGCAAAAGGAAAGAGATGAGATCCTGAATGCTTCCGTAGAAGATATAAGAGCACTTTCAGGTTTGATCCAGTCAATTTTAGACCAGAAAAATATCTGTGTGGTGGGAAGTGAATCCATGCTGATGAAAAACAAAGAGATACTCAAAAGTGTAGAATCGTTGATCGGCTGATAGTGCTGGGATGTAACGATGACAGCTGTCAGGTCTTGAAAAGACCGGAATATAAGGAGAAATGAATGAACGAAAATTTCAAATCAGGTTTTGTAGCAATCATAGGACGGCCAAATGTAGGAAAATCTACATTGATGAATCATTTGATAGGACAGAAGATCGCGATCACTTCAAAAAAACCACAGACCACCAGAAATAAGATACAGACAGTATATACCTGCGAAGATGGACAGATTGTATTTCTTGATACCCCTGGGATCCATAAGGCAAAAAATAAACTGGGCGAATATATGGTAAATGTTGCGGAGCAGACACTGAAGGATGTGGACGTGGTAATGTGGCTGGTAGAGCCTTCTACTTTCATAGGTGCCGGTGAAAAACATATCGCAGAGCAGCTGGAGAAGGTAAAACTTCCAGTTGTACTGGTGATCAACAAGGTGGACACCATTAAAAGAGAGGATGTCCTGAAGGTGATCGATACCTATCGTAAGCTGTATGATTTTGCGGAGATTATTCCGGCGTCAGCTCTTCGCGGGCAAAATACTGCTGATATCATCCCCAGTCTGTTCAAATATATGACGTATGGCCCGATGTTTTATGATGAGGATACCGTGACGGATCAGCCGCAGAGACAGATCGTATCTGAGGTCATAAGAGAAAAAGCACTTCATGCCCTGGATGAGGAGATTCCCCATGGGATCGCAGTCACCATAGAGAAGATGAAAGAAAGAAAAGGACAGCCGATCATAGATATCGAGGCTACCATAGTTTGTGAGAGAGAATCTCACAAAGGAATCATCATTGGAAAACAGGGAGCTATGCTGAAAAAAATCGGAAGCAATGCACGTTTCGAGATTGAAAAGATGCTGGAAGAAAAGGTAAATCTGAAAATCTGGGTCAAGGTGAGAAAAGATTGGCGTGACAGTGATATTCAGATGAAAAACTTTGGATATAACAAGAAAGAGATATAATCAATATGAGTGATTCCATTACTGTTACGGGGATGGTTCTTGCAGCCACGCCTGTAGGCGATTATGACAAAAGAGTGGTCATACTTACCCGGGAGAGAGGGAAGATCACTGCATTTGCAAGAGGAGCAAGGAAGAGTACGAGCCAGTTTCTTGCGGCGGCAAATCCCTTTGTATTTGGAAGTTTTCAGCTATACGAGGGAAGAAGCGCTTATACGCTTGGACAGGCGAACATCAAAGAGTATTTTACAGAACTGGCGGCCAGACAGCCCGGAGTATATTATGGATTCTATTTTCTGGAGATAGCTGATTATTATGGACAGGAGGGAAATCGGGAAACTTCGATGCTGAACCTTTTGTATGTGACGATGAAGGCACTGCTTAATGACAGGATCTCTGATAAACTGATAAGAGCAATCTTCGAACTTCGTGCCATGGTCATAAACGGGGAATATCCCAATGTATTTGAATGTACAGCCTGCAAAAAAAAAGAAGAGTTGACTCATATATCTCAAGGACATGCAGGGAGTGTATGCAGCGACTGCGTAGGAGTGATCCATGATGCAAGACCGGTATCTGCGACAGCACTTTATACACTTCAGTATATTATCACGGCACCTATTGAGAAATTATATACGTTTACGCTTAAACCAGAGGCGGAGAGAGAAGTTGGAAAATGGATGGCGAGTTACATAGACCGGCATACGGACCGCAGATTTAAAAGCCTTGAGATTCTGAATCTTATGGACTCATGACACTTTACAAACAAAAGGTCAGAATGTATAATACTAATAGCTGTTCGGAGGGAATGATTATGAGGAAACGCAGTATTGCTTTGGTCTTGTCAGCAGTTGTGCTGTTGTCGGGATGTGGAAAAATAGAAGATGTTACAGAATCCACAGTAACTGTGGACGAAAAAGGCGTTGTAACAGAGGCACTGGTTGAGACATTTTCTTCAGAGCAGTACGATCTTACAGAATTGGAATCAAGTGTCAAAGAGTTGGTGGATGCCTATAATAAAGATGCAGGTAAGACGCAGGTAACTCTGAAAAAAACAGAAGTAAAGGATGAAACCGCCCATGTTTTGATGGAATATGGAACAGATGATGATTATCGTGGGTTTAATCAGGTAGATTTCTTTGCGGGGACAGTGAAGGATGCTGTGAAAGACGAATACAGCTTTTCTGGTGATTTTACAGATAAGTCAGGAAAAGATGTTTCCGAAGGTACAGTCCCTGACAATTGTGAGGATGCGAAAGTTGTGATCATTCGGGAACCGCTGTGTGTATTGGTTCCGGGTACGATCCTATATGTGAGTAAGAATATGGAGATATTAGGGAATGACAGGGCAAGACTTGTTGATGATACTGGGATTCCCTATGAAAATGCTCAGGTGTCTACAGAGGCATATGGATACGTAATTTACAATGAAGAAAAGTAAAAGCTGCAGAAAATGAATTGTTAAAAAACAGATAGGCAAAAGCACATCTGGATAATATAAAAGGAGATCAATTATGGAAAAAACAATGGAGAAAATCGTTGCACTGGCAAAGTCCAGAGGTTTTGTTTATCCAGGTTCCGAGATTTATGGCGGACTGGCAAATACCTGGGATTATGGTAATCTTGGAGTAGAACTTAAGAACAATGTAAAAAGAGCATGGTGGAAGAAGTTTATTCAAGAAAACCCATATAATGTAGGTGTAGATTGTGCGATACTGATGAACCCACAGACATGGGTAGCTTCAGGACATCTGGGAGGATTTTCGGATCCTTTGATGGACTGTAAAGAATGCCATGAGCGTTTTCGTGCAGATAAGATCATTGAGGATTTTTGTGCAGAGAAAGGTATTGAACTTGAAGGAAGTGTAGATGCATGGAGCCAGGAACAGATGAAATCTTTTATTGATGAGCATCAGATTCCATGTCCAAGCTGTGGAAAACATAATTTCACAGATATCCGTCAGTTCAACCTGATGTTTAAAACATTCCAGGGTGTAACGGAAGATGCAAAGAATACCGTATACCTGAGACCAGAGACAGCTCAGGGTATCTTTGTGAACTTCAAAAATGTTCATAGAACTTCAAGAAAGAAACTTCCATTTGGTATCGGACAGATCGGAAAATCTTTCCGTAATGAGATCACTCCTGGAAACTTCACATTCCGTACAAGAGAATTTGAGCAGATGGAGCTGGAGTTCTTCTGTAAACCGGATACAGATCTGGAATGGTTTGCTTATTGGAAGCAGTTCTGCCTGAACTGGCTCCATGAGTTGGGACTTAAAGACGAGGAAGTACGTTACCGTGATCATTCACCGGAAGAACTTTCTTTCTACAGCAAAGCAACTACCGATGTGGAATTTTTATTCCCATTTGGCTGGGGTGAGCTGTGGGGAATTGCAGATCGTACGGATTATGACCTTACACAGCATCAGAATGTATCCGGACAGGATCTGACATATTTTGATGATGAAGCAAAAGAAAAATATATTCCATATGTTATCGAGCCATCATTGGGAGCTGACCGTATGGTACTTGCTTTCCTGTGCAGCGCTTACGACGAAGAAGTATTGGATGCAGAGAGAAATGATGTTCGTACAGTCATGAGATTCCATCCGGCACTGGCACCAGTAAAAGTTGGTGTGTTGCCATTATCTAAAAAGTTAAACGAAGGTGCAGAGAAGGTATATGCTGCATTGGCTAAAAACTGGAACTGTGAATTCGACGACAGAGGAAATATCGGTAAGAGATATCGCCGTCAGGATGAGATCGGAACTCCGTTCTGTGTAACATACGATTTTGATTCAGAGACAGATGGCGCAGTTACCGTTCGTGACCGTGATACCATGGAGCAGGAGAGAGTGAAAATCGAGGAATTGGAAGCTTATCTGGCTGCAAAACTGGCATTTTAGTTTGTTCTGGAAGGAGTGCAGCACAGCACTCATACTGGAGATTTTTAGAATATAAGAGTACAACAAAGAAGAGAATTTGCGAAATTTTGCAGATTCTCTTCTTTGTTGTATTAGTGGAAATGTCTGATTTCGGAAGGGCAGGATATTGTAGACAAAATGCCAGCAACATTGTTGGAAGATACTCCATGGAATAGCAAAAAATGTCATTTACCCGTATCGTCACATATGGTAGGATGAAAAAAATGAGTAAATTCATATTGGGAGGACATATGCTGAGTATAAAGATTGAAAGAGAAGATCAGAGAGAACACCTGCTCCATATACAAAAGGATAAGGAGTTGGTAAAAGCGAATGGGAGATATGCGGCTACAGGAAATTACCTTACAAGAGATGGTAAACCATGGTATCCCATCATGGGAGAATTTCATTTTTCCAGATGCAATCCAGCTTTTTGGAGGGAAGAAATAGCTAAGATGAAGGCAGGGGGAATAGACATTCTCGCTACCTATGTGTTCTGGATCTATCATGAGGAACGACAGGGAGAGTGGGACTTTACAGGGGAGAAAGATCTTGGAGAATTTGTCAGGCTGTGCAGGGAAGAGGATATGCCAGTACTTCTCCGGATAGGACCGTGGGCCCATGGAGAGTGCCGTAATGGCGGATTTCCTGACTGGCTGGTGGCACGTAAAGATCTGAAACTTAGAAGTGATGATGAGGACTATCTGGAACTGGTAGAGGCATTTTGGAAGAAAGTCTATGAACAGGTGGATCACATGATGTACCCTCAGGGTGGTCCAGTGATCGGCATACAGATTGAAAATGAATATGGACATTGCGGAGGACTACAGGGAGAAGCCGGAGTCCAGCACATGAAGACTTTGAAAGCAATGGCAATAAAGCTTGGATTTTGTACATCCTATTATACTGCTACAGGATGGGGAGGCGGTATCGTGCCGGAAGGATGTCTGCCGGTTCTGGCGGCATACTGCGGAGCTCCATGGGAGCAGCACGTACATCAGATGCCTCCAAATGCCAATTTCGTTTTTAGTCATTACAAAGACGATAAAAATGTTGGCAGCGATCTTAGTGTGGGTGAAGAAACCGGATTTTCCTATGATACAGAAGCGATGCCGTATCTTATGGCAGAACTTGGAGGCGGCCTTCAGGTGACCGGACACAGACGACCATATGTCACGGCTCAGGATACCGCCTGTATGGCACTTTGTAAGGCCGGTTCCGGGGCAAATCTGCTGGGATACTATATGTATCATGGCGGAACGAATCCTAAGGGAAAATACACCTCTCTCCAAGAATCAAAAGAAAGCGGATATATCAACGATCTTCCAGTGAGATCTTATGATTTTCAGGCACCGATCGGCGAATATGGGAGTATCAATGAAGGATATTTTGCATTAAAGCCGCTTCATATGTTCCTCAAAGAATTTGGAGAATTGGTTGCGGAAGGAGAATGCATTTTGCCTTCTTGGAATAGTGAAAATCCCTCAGATATGGAGGCGTACAGGATCGGTCTGCGTCATCTTAGGGGAAAGGGACAGGGATTTTTGTTCTACAACAGATATCAAAGACATGATAAGATGGATTCGAAAACTGCTGGAGTGACTATAGAGGAAGAAAAATGGCAAATTGAGATACCGGAGATTTGTATGGAAGCAGGTACTGCCGGGTGGATTCCTTATGCAGCCCAGGAGACAGATGGAATGGTATTGACACCGGAATTTCGTTTGTATTCTTCGAACTGTCCGGTCCTTTGCCGATTGGGTGAGGATGTTGTGTTTTTTGGAGAAGGAGAGCCGGAAGTAGTATGGCAGGGAAGCGGAGATGCTCTTTTTATCAGCAAATGGGAAGCAGAACATGCATTAAAGTATAAGGAGCAGCTATATGTGGCAGATGGATGTCTGATACAGGAAAAAGATAAGCTCAGTCTGATCACTCAAAAGGAAAGAAACGAAATCATGGTCTATCCGGAGGAAAAACGCGAGGAAGTATGCTGCGAGCCGGCTGAAGTATCCATTAAATTAAAAGAATGCGAAGAAAATGGGATATACGTGGAGTATGAACTTCTCATATATGGCAGTCTGGAAAAATGCCATGATCTTTGGATCAATCTGGATATTATCGGGGACCGGGGAGAATTTTGGACAGGCGATAAGGCGGGTGATCTGGAGCAGCCGGACGGTGATTGGTATTATCAGGGAAAGACATGGAAGATCAGCTGGAAGTATATCGGATGCCCGGATAAGATGATCTTTAGGATCTATCATGCAAAGAGCAGTGAAGAGACATATTACGAGATCCTGCCAGTGGGGAAAACAGGGATACGTAAAGCCGATCTCAAGGCTGAGTATAAGATAAAGCTTATAAGTGAATGAAATGCAAAAATAATTTCAAGAAAATAAGTCACGGATGATAATATAAAAGCCAGAGTTTCATTTGAATACAGAATGAAATTCTGGCTTTTAAAAATATCTTATATAAGATTCTGATGATCAATAATCAATCTTGAATACAGGATCAGCTGGATAACCACTGGAAAGCTTCTGTATACCCCGCTGGATACTGTCGCGGGAATTGCCCCAGTCCTTATCCTTGTTGAGATAATCCTGTTTAGCACAGAACCATGTGACTTCCTCCTCGACCCTCTTCATATTTTTTTCCATCAGGTCAAATAAAACAGGATAAAATGCTGCTTTCTCTTTGTCATTTAACTTCTTTTCGCCCATTTCGACCAGATCCTTAAAATGAGGAAGACAAAATCCTTTACTGTTTTTGAAAAGTTCAGCAAACTCAGTGCTGTTCTTGTACATATAGAAAAAATTTTCAAGGTAGCGCTGATAATTTGCATGGAAATGATCACACACATAGCAGCTGTTTTCCTTTTCCTGTATCCACTGCCCGAGTGCAGTCTCCGGGTTCTCCGGATCGATGGATGTCTTTTTGATACGTCCCATAAAGGAGGACTTGCCGGCAGTAAAAGCCTTCATCTGCTGGGTCATTTCCTGATTCAGCTTCTTTAAGTGTGTGCTGAGGATCAGGCCGCAGCCAAGCCGGTTGCCATAATCGTACATCATCTTATAATGATGACGGCAGAATCCGATCTTATCAGTTTCCATGCGTACATCATCCTCCATGTAGGAAGCTCCGCTTCCCAGGATGAATTCTAAAGCATGCTGTTCTGCCTCACGTTCAAGATAGCAAAAAGGACATTCGTCATCTGCGTGGAAGGCATCGTTGAGTGGAATAGTATAAATTGTTTCTTTCATGATAGTTACTCCTCGTCTAAGTCATCTATAGCTGAGCGGATCCCTGCGTTATCAGCTAAGTCTGGGTCGTCATCTGAATCCAGATCATCATCATCCGGATCCGAATCATCACGTGTTCGAATCGGTCTTCTTTTCTTTTTTGCCGGCTCATCAAGAAGAGAAAATCTGCCGGCGGCTGACAGACAAAAACACAGCCACATATCAGCAAGCCCATTCAGAATAAGTACGATTCCGATATAACGCAGTGTGGAGTCCACTTGTTTAAATGGATTAAAGAAAAGAATGATCGCAAATACAAGCAGGACACCGCCTGTTGCCAGGGCAGACCACCAATAGGGGTGGGTGCGTTTGGAAAGCTTCCAGGCTTTTAGAGCATCAACAAGTCCATGAATGAAAAATAAAACACCGCATAGGATAGGAATGATAGAAAGAAAAGTAGTTGGATTAACAAAAATCCATATTCCGATCGCTATAAGGACAGCGGAAAGTTCGATCACATAAGGATAATCGGACTGTTTTGCCAGCTTTGAAAGTCCCAGGATAAAGGAAACACATCCGGAGATGATCAAAACCAGAGCAACGATAAACCATAGTACCCGGGATGTCACAGAAGGCCAGACAGCAAATATCAGTCCAAGGACCAGCCATAAGGCCGCCAGGATATAGCTGATGTAGCCGGAGAGTGATACCGGAGTTTCTTTCTTACTTTTTTTGCTCAAATATATACACCTCAGCTTTCGATATTCATATACAAAAAGAATACTCTGTTTTTAAGGAAAGGTCAACAAAAATGACAAAAAGACCTCCCTGCAAATGGAAAACAAATCGTGTAAATGACATGAAAATATAAAAAATTCAAACAATAGACCGTCAAAAACTACAAAAAGATATTGCAAAATGGATAAAAAGTTGTTATAATGACGATTAACGTATAAGAACGACACAATATTAGACATATTATTGAGGAGGAGAGAAACATGGCAACTAAGAAGAGAAATATTATCGTAGGACAGTCAGGAGGACCGACATCCGTGATCAACTCAAGCCTGGCCGGTGTTTATAAGAATGCTATCGAGCGTGGATTTCATAAGGTATATGGTATGCTCCATGGGATTCAGGGACTTTTAGATGAGCAGTATGTGGATATGTCCACACAGATTCATTCAGATCTGGATATTGAACTTCTGAAGAGAACACCATCTGCTTTTTTGGGATCCTGCAGATTCAAACTTCCAGAGATTCATGAAAATATGGAAATCTATGATAAGATTTTTGAGATTCTTGACAAACTTGAGATTGATTCCTTTATTTATATTGGTGGAAATGATTCCATGGATACTATCAAGAAGTTATCAGATTATGCGATCATCAAGGGACATCAGCAGAAGTTCCTCGGTGTACCGAAGACTATTGACAATGATCTTGCTCTGACAGATCATACCCCAGGCTTTGGAAGTGCAGCGAAGTATATCGCAGCATCCACAAAAGAGATCATCCGTGATGCTCTGGGACTGACTTATAAGAAAGATATGATCACAGTGATCGAAGTCATGGGACGTAACGCCGGATGGCTTACAGGAGCAACAGCTCTGGCTAAGACAGAAGAGTGTGAAGGACCGGATCTTATTTATCTTCCGGAAGTACCATTTGACGTAGATAAGTTCCTGAAGAAAGTAAAAGACATCCTGAAAAAGAAAAGCTCTATCGTGATCGCAGTATCAGAAGGAATCAGACTGGAGGACGGACGTTACGTATGTGAATTGTCCGGAGGAAGTGATTACGTGGATGCATTTGGCCACAAACAGTTACAGGGTACAGCTGCATATCTGGCAGGATTCCTTGGTGCTGAGATCGGATGCAAAACCAGAAGCGTAGAATTCTCCACCTTACAAAGAAGTGCATCACATATGGCATCCCGTGTGGATATCGATGAAGCATTTATGGTAGGCGGTGCTGCAGTGAAAGCAGCAGACGAAGGATATAATGGAAACATGGTCGTTATCGATCGTGTATCTGATGATCCATATATGGCATCTGCAGGCATCTATGATGTACACAGGATCGCTAATGAAGAAAAGGTTGTTCCGAGAGAATGGATGAACAAAGAGGGCAACTATGTGACAAAAGACTTTGTAGATTATGTAAAACCATTGATCCAGGGTGATTATCAGCCGATCATGGTGAATGGTCTGCCACGTCATCTTGTTCTGGATCTGAAAAAGAAATAGCAATATAAGGACATTCTTTTCAAAAAGCAGAAAAGGATGTCCTTTTTTGTGAATTTAACTGGATTTGTCTTGACTATATTTGGGATTTTGTTTACAATTATGATATACGAGTGCTTTGCGCACGAGTGCGGTATCCATGGCTTTTTTAGCGTGCGATATTAGTGAAATAAATTACACTTTTTAGGAGGAAGTAAAAAATGGCAAAATGGGTTTACTTATTTAGTGAAGGAAATGCCAACATGAGAAACCTTCTTGGCGGAAAAGGTGCCAACCTTGCAGAAATGACAAATCTTGGCCTTCCGATTCCACAGGGTTTCACTGTTACAACAGAAGCTTGTACAGATTACTATGATAATGGAAAGAAGATTTCTTCTGAAATCCAGACACAGATCTTTGATTCTATGGCTGAACTGGAGAAGATCCAGGGAAAGACTTTCGGAAGTACAGAAGATCCGTTATTGGTATCCGTACGTTCCGGTGCTAGAGCTTCCATGCCAGGTATGATGGATACAATCCTGAACCTGGGTCTGAACGACGTTGCTGTTGAAGGCTTCGCAAAGAAAACTGGCAATGCAAGATTTGCATATGACTCATACAGACGTTTCATTCAGATGTATTCAGACGTAGTTATGGAAGTTCCGAAGTCCTTCTTTGAGAAGATCATTGACGAAGTAAAAGAATCTAAGGGTGTTAAGTTCGATACAGAACTGACAGTAGATGACCTGAAAGAACTGGTTACTAGATTCAAAGCTGTTTATTCAGATGCAATGGACGGAGAAGAATTCCCACAGGATCCTAAGGAACAGCTTATGGGAGCAGTTAAAGCTGTATTCCGTTCTTGGGACAACCCTCGTGCTATCGTATATCGTCGTATGAACGATATCCCGGGCGATTGGGGAACAGCTGTTAACGTACAGGCAATGGTATTTGGTAACATGGGTGAAACATCAGGTACTGGTGTTGCATTTACACGTAACCCATCTACTGGTGAAAAAGGTATCTACGGTGAATACCTGATCAATGCTCAGGGTGAAGACGTAGTTGCTGGTGTTCGTACACCACAGCCTATCACAAAACTGGCAGAAGATATGCCAAAATGTTACAAACAGTTCATGGAACTGGCTATGAAACTTGAGAACCATTACCGTGATATGCAGGATATGGAGTTCACTATCCAGGAAGGTAAATTGTACTTCCTTCAGACACGTAACGGTAAGAGAACAGCTCCAGCAGCTATCCAGATCGCTTGTGACCTGGTAGATGAAGGAATGATCACTCCAGAAGAAGCAGTTTGCCGTATCGAAGCTAAATCTTTAGATCAGTTACTGCATCCTACATTCAATGCAGCAGCTCTTAAAGCTGGTGAAGTTATCGGTTCCGCACTGCCAGCATCTCCTGGTGCAGCAGCAGGTAAAGTTTACTTCACAGCTGAGGATGCTAAGAATGCTCATGAAGGCGGAGACAGAGTTATCCTTGTTCGTCTTGAGACATCTCCAGAAGATATCGAAGGTATGCATGCAGCAGAAGGTATCCTGACTGTTCGTGGTGGTATGACTTCTCATGCAGCCGTAGTTGCACGTGGTATGGGAACATGCTGTGTATCTGGTTGTGGCGAGATCAAAATCAGTGAAGAAGAAAAATGGTTCACACTTGGTGGATATACATTCAAAGAGGAAGATTACATCTCACTTGATGGAACATCCGGAAAAATCTACAAAGGTGATATCATGACAGAAGAAGCATCTGTTGGTGGAAACTTTGGCCGTATCATGAGATGGGCTGATCAGTTCCGTAAACTGCAGGTTCGTACAAATGCAGATACACCTACAGATACAGAGAATGCAGTTAAACTGGGTGCAGAAGGTATCGGTCTTTGCCGTACTGAGCATATGTTCTTTGATCCAGAGCGTATTCCGAAGATCCGTAAGATGATCCTGTCTGACTCTGTAGAAGCAAGAGAAGCAGCTCTTAACGAACTGATCCCTTATCAGAAGAGCGATTTCAAAGCTATGTACAAAGCACTGAGAGGACGTCCGATGACAGTTCGTTATCTGGATCCGCCGCTTCATGAGTTCGTACCTACAGATCCAGAAGATATCAAAGCTCTGGCTGCAGATATGGGACTTACAGTAGAAGAAGTTAATGCAAAATGTGAAGAACTTCATGAGTTCAACCCTATGATGGGACATCGTGGATGCCGTCTTGCAGTTACTTATCCAGAAATTGCTAAGATGCAGACAAGAGCCGTTATGGAAGCTGCTATCGAAATCAAAGAAGAGATGGGATATGACATCGTTCCAGAAATCATGATTCCACTTGTTGGCGAGAAGAAAGAGCTGAAATACGTTAAAGATGTAGTTGTAGCTACAGCTGAGGAAGTTATGAAAGAGAAAGGCGAATACATTAACTATCATGTAGGAACCATGATCGAGATCCCTCGTGCAGCTCTGACAGCAGATGAAATTGCAGAAGAAGCAGAATTCTTCTCATTTGGTACAAATGACTTAACACAGATGACATTCGGATTCTCACGTGATGACGCTGGTAAGTTCTTAGGTTCCTACTATGCTAACAAGATCTATGAGTCAGACCCATTTGCAAAACTGGATCAGACTGGTGTAGGTCAGTTAGTTGCTATGGCAGCTAAGAAAGGCCGTGCTACTAACCCAACACTTAAGATGGGTATCTGTGGAGAGCATGGTGGAGATCCATCATCCGTAGAATTCTGCCACAAAGTTGGTCTGAACTACGTATCCTGCTCACCATTCCGTGTACCGATCGCAAGACTGGCAGCAGCTCAGGCAGCATTGAACAACAAATAATATTTTGTTTTGGGGTAATACTCATTATCGCCCAGTGCGAGAAAGTCATTATCCTCTAAGCCAAAATATTGAATAAGAAGTGACAAATAATAGACCTTGAAATTCAGGAGCAATCTTGAGTTTTGAGGTCTTTTGTCGTATGTTTGCTTATGCAGTAGTAAGAAAAAGACCTTTAATCATAAGAAATCTTATGGTTAGAGGTCTTGTTTTTTCTACAGGGAAAATA
This sequence comes from Clostridia bacterium, assembly GCA_009929525.1. Taxonomy (GTDB): domain Bacteria; phylum Bacillota; class Clostridia; order Lachnospirales; family Lachnospiraceae; genus Oliverpabstia. The sequence continues at coordinate 62,784 of SAAH01000003.1, forward strand.
TGGAAACTGAGATTTATTGGTGGTTGTCAGTGGAACGAAGCGGATAGGTAGTACCCTGTTCACTTCCGGTATATTGAAAGGTATAGTGGAGGATCCTATCATCGCTTTTTATCATCCAGTATATGTTTGCCAGTTCCAGATTACTGAATCCATCTGGATTGTTTTGGTTGTGAATTTGGAGTAATGCGCCTGCATCCCCGCCTTGCTCTAATACGATTAGGTTATTGGGACTGTTCCACAGAACATTCCAGCCACCACTGCCACACATCCAACCACCGTATAGTTCGCAATCAGCCAGATCACCACTCTGCTGTTCGGATACGCCCAAAATAGAAGGTTCGCTATTGGAATATGGTAATATGGTAATATATTTCGCACAAAAGTTATGAGATAGGCATTGATATGGCCCATCGGCAGAACCATTTTCTGTTTGAACATATAAATAATCATCAAAATATTTTGGATACTGCAGAGAAAAAGTGGCACTGGTTAATGTTGACATATCTGTATAATCATTGAGATTAATAATGTAATTCGTTTCCTTAGTGCTGTTCCAACTTTCAGGATCGGGTACCCAACCACCAAAAAAACTTATATCGCAATAGGAAGTAGTAATAGAACCTAAATTGATTGCCTGATCTATCCAGTCATAAAAGGAAGCACCAGTATAGATATTATTTTCATGAAATGATTTATCTGTGGCGCTGTATTGGTAAGTGCGCTGCCCGGATGACTCAGTGTAGTCAGATTCTTGAGCATATGGTGAATCATGTACTACAATAGTGTTCCCAGACAAATACAAAGCGTGAAAAGTGCTATCTTGTGTTGTTGTATCAAGCTTATTATTCTCTGTAAAAGGCAATGAAGCGACCGATGACCAATTTTGGTCTTTATCTTGTTTAAACACTTCAATGGTATAATCGTATCCGTATTCTTCGTTTGGAGATAGAATTAAAGCAACCGTTTCATTTTGCCCGTCCGAGTCAATATCCGATTCAGCTGCAGAAATACAACCAGTAGGAACCTTCACGAAAGTATCTTCTGAGATTAGTTGATTCCCAATATATTCATATCCAATTTGTTTTGCAAGACGAGCAGAAGAACTGCCGGCTTCCGAAGTAGATTCTTCTGGTGCAGTAGGATTTGTATCGTCAATATCATCTAAAGAAGATTCAGAGCTATCTGTGGAAGTACCATGATCTGCAGTATTTGCTACATCATCAGTTACATTTTCTGTTTGCTGAGTTTTATATAATCGTTCAGCCAGACGATATCCTCCATATCCAGCACCTCCGCCAAAGACACAAACGGCTGTAACAATGGCGAGTATCTTTCCGACGCCTAATTTTGCTGTAGCAGATGTTATGATTGTCTGTTGTGGAATTGCATTTCCTGCCCAATTGTGTATTTGCACCGGAATTTGATTGCCATTTGCAAACTGCGGGTTTATACTTGAGGTAGGAACTGTATTTGGTATATGCTGTACCAGATTTGCATACGAAGCAACGCTGGACATTGCCGGTTTTGCTGGCGTGTAGAGCATATCGTACATCCGCAACAGCCATATAAAGAATGGAATTGGTGCAAGACCGTGGAGATTTACGCCCTGTGTCTTTAGCTCTTCCACTCGAGACATTATTTTCTTTTTGGCATAATAAATGTTACTCTTAGCGGTGCCCAGCGGAATTTCCATTTCTTCTGCAATTTCTTTTGTGCTATAAGACTCCTGCCAGAGCAGAATGCAGGCCCGTTGTATTTCCGGCAAGTCACCCAGGATAGAATCCAGTATTTCTTTGGTTTCCTGTGCATCCATTTGCTCCTCCGGAGTCTTGAAATTAGAGTATTCAGACGCAGAGAGCGTATCAAGACCTTTCTGGTCATCTTCGGATGTTATGGGTCGATATTCGGTTCGTTTTGTAATTCGTTCTTTACTTTTTAGTGCATTGACAGCTCGGCTGCGGCAAATAGTCAGCCCCCAGCCAATGAAATTCAGTGGATCGCGCAAATCAGCCAGGTGCTCATAAATATAGAGATAAACCTCCTGGAGAACATCATCAGTCTCAAACTCAGTTTTCATATACTTCAATGTTTCTGATTTGAATATTTGTATGGATTGGTTGTAGATAAATTGAAAAGCATCCATATTTCCGTCTAAAAATTCGTGGATGCTATCCGTAAAATTAATTCTTGTGCTTATCATATTCTGTCCCCTCGCAGTAAATAAGTTTTCGTTCCTGATAGTAAATTAGAAAATTGGTTTCAAAAATACCACCTTCTATAGTAGTATAAACTGTATTACAAAAAGTTGCAAAAAAATTTGAAAAATAAATCCGGATAAGAGCTTGGATTGTCTAGTTAGTATAAAAAGAAAAACAAAGGGAGAGGTAAAAAAATGTCAAGAGAAAAGAAACAGGTTTTGGTTTTGGATATTATTGCAATTGCAGTATGTTTTCTTGGATTTGTTGTAACAGGAATGTATCTATCCAATTTTGTGGGATCAATAATTTGTATGATCGGATATACACTGTCCATAATTATAGGTATTGCCTACTTTGCAGGCGATGTGATCCGCTTTATTGGCAGAAAGTTTGCAGAAGGAAAAAATGATGTTATTCAATCTAACAGTCCTGTGTCAATGCATCCGGAAACGGATAACATAAGCAGTGGTACGAAAAATAATTTTTGTAGATTCTGTGGGCAGAAACTGGAAGACGAAAATGTTCTATATTGCCCAAACTGTGGAAACAAACAATAGGATTTATTACAAAAATGGAGGATAGTAAAGATGGGAAAGGCAATCAAAGCAGTATTGAGTATAATTATCGGAGTTGCGTGTATTACAATTGTTTTTTGTTTATGGAAAGCATCATCACATCCAATGAAACAAAGAACAAATGATGTAGAGAGTTTTATTGAGAAAAACAATGTAAACAGCAATGATGAGACTGCACAAGAGGATAATCCGCCAGTTGAACCAGCAGAACAAGAGGATAATAAGGAAGAGAGTCAAGAAAACGATAGTTCTTCGGCTGAAACAGAGAATACGGATAGTGATGAGGCAACGGATGGCCAAAGCGTGGGTGCAACAACCACCTGCTATGGGGGAATGGTAGAGTTTACTCTGCTGGAAACAAATCAGGAAAGTAACACAATAACGATACGTATCCAGAATAATTTGGGCGAAGAGGTCAGAACCTTTGGATTACCGTCTGTTGTAGTAGATGGAGAAAGCATTCAATTAGACCAATTTGCCAATATGTCAGTTTCTCAAGTAGGCATTGTGGCAAATTCATATGCGGATATTACATATACTGTGGATGCGAGTGTATTCAATGGTACAAGTAGTATTACAGGAAAAATGTGGGTTATGGATGCATCGAAGCAGGATAATATATTTAGTTTGAATATTCAATAAGTTTAGAAAAATTAAGAAATGGACCTTTACCATAAGAGAAAAATTCAATTGGAAACCGTTGAATAAAGGAAGGGTTGGAGGAAGTCAGTATGAACACAAAGAAAACTCAGAAGAATCTTATCATGATCATTGATGATTCTGAGATGGAACGTGCGTTATTGAAAAAGTACTTAGAAGATGATTTTATCACAATGGGATGTGAGAGTGCAGAAGAAGCACTTACCTATCTGGAAGAGCATCCAGGAGCTGTAAAACTTATTCTTGTCGATTATTTGATGCCTAATATGAGTGGAATGGAATTTTTGAAGATATGTCAGGAGCATGAGGAGTGGAAATATATTCCTAAGATCATGATAACTTCCAATGACCGTCCAAAAGATCAGATCCAGGCTTTTAGGGCAGGAGCATATGATTTTATTAATAAACCGCCAGTGCCGGAAGTGGTAAGAGCACGTATCCACCATGCAATGGATGTGATCGGACAGTTGAAAAACTCGATAGATGAAGGAAGGATTTATCGCCGGGAGGCAAAGGTAGATAAAGCAACAGGACTTTTGAATAAGATTTCTTTTGAACAGGAGATAGAAGAAAGTCTGAAACATTCGCCATCAGAACAAAAAGCTTTGATGGTTATAGATATTGATGATTTCAAAACGATCAATGACTGTTTCGGACATATACAGGGAGATGAAGTGATCAAAACCGTTGCAAATGTATTGGTGGAAAATTTCCGAAGTACAGATTATGTGGGAAGATTTGGTGGTGATGAATTTGTTGTTCTGATCGATTCGTTGACGAGAAAAACGATGGCAAAACGTAAGGCAGAAGACATTATCAAGGCAGTTAGCCTGCAATGTGAGAAATCATTGCACATCAGCACTTCTCTTAGTATTGGAATCGCATATTCTGAGGAGAATGATGATTTTGAGGAATTGTTTTCCAGAGCCGATCAGGCACTTTACAAAGCTAAAAATACGGGAAAGGGGAAATCTGTAGTATATGGAGAATATGTGCCGGAGATTGAAGATAATGATAAACCGCTTATTTTGGTATGTAGTTCGGATAGTCAGCTGTTTACTTCAGTTGCTTTGGCCTATGGATCCGATGCAGGATTCATCCATGCTTCAGATTACACAAAATTGAAAGATTCCTTTTCAAAATATAAAGACAGAATCCGGGTGGTCTGTATTTCCATGAAGGATATAGAACAAGAGGATTCAAAACAATTTGGAGAATATATCAAGAGACAGGGAGGCGGAACTGCTATTCCTCTGATTGCGGTTGGGCAGGAAGGAGATATGAAGCAGCTCCGGGATGCAGTGGATTTGGGAGTGAATGATATCCTTGCATGGCCACTGCAGGTAGACGTGGTTCAAAGAAAATTCTCCAGAGCCATATTATCCACTATAAATAGAAAATGATGAAATTCAAGGTGTGATTCGTGGAAAGTACTCTGTAAGTGCAGGAAGTAACTTTGGTTGATTTTCCTGTGAGTCAGCCATTTTATCAGTCTATTTTGGAGGATCCGTTTTTATCAGCTTAAAATTCTTATGTGACTGCTGATAATTTCTAATAAAAGTACTAAAATATTCCGGTTCTGATATGATCTCATGAGCCTGAAAAGTACTCATTTCTCTCAACTTTAACAAGATTTTGACGCTTTCATCGGCAGTCCAGTTCTGCACACTGTCGCGAATGGAGGGCTCTGAAAAGATATAATATGTTTTTTCTTCCTTGGGGATCAGGTCATTTAGTTTGTATCGTTCATTGTGAGGAGAATCCTTCTCCTTCTCAAAAATCTCTTTTTCAACCATGATAGGGCCGGTATTAAGTGACAGGATGCCCCTGAGAAGATCCTGATCGTGCTTGTCAGACAGATCCTGGGGTACGCGAAAGAGGGCAAGCTTTTGGAATAATGGCTTGTGTATTTCATTCAGCGATACGGTAAGCATACCGGCAGTGCGATAGTATAACACATCTTTGCTGAACTCTTTATATTCAAACATGATAGCCATATTGCGGCGTGCAACAGAATCCGATATAAAGCTGTAGGCGATTTTTGTATTCTCTATCAGATACAATTTCCCAGACAAGACAAATTTATCCAGATCTTTTTGATCATAGAAATCTCGTATACTTGACTGTTCTGTTAAGATCACCTGGGGTTCTCCATTAACAGTAGTGATCTTTATCTTGGCTTCTTCTATCACAGAACCTGAGACTGGTGTTTTTCCTTCAAGATCAACGCGGTCGAAGTGTTTTGCTTTAAAGTAATAAGCGTAATATTCTCCCTCATAATATTTACTTATGGCGTTGGAAATCCCAGAATTTTTTTCTTTTTCATCTTTGATAAAACTCCATGGACGTTCCAGCAAAATAGACGGTGTGGCTGGAAAATCACAGAGGGTTGACAAAGGAATCTGAAGCATCTGTGTTAAGGCTACTAACTCCGGGAGTTTAATCTCCCGGTCTTTGGTATTGTCAAACATGATGCGAAGCTTTTGCTCTGAGGTTGGAAAATGATAGATGGCTTCCATTTGTTCTGCAAGTATGCTGAAGTTTATATCAAAACCATTGTCTCTAAAGTTCTTCAGCCAGTTTGCCAGGCGCTCGCTGACCAGCTTGCTGTAATTAATATAATCGTATGACTCTTCTTGTCTGTTTTCTTTATTCATATCAATCCCTCGTTATTATAAAAATCGTGACAAAATCCTATGAGAATCAAAAAAACTAAATCCTGATAAAAGTGTAGCATAAAAATTGCTTCAAGTAAATTATGGATAATCGAAAAGCAATCATTTGTAATTTTAGAAAAGTAACATATGTAATTGAAAGTGATACTATTAGTGTTATTGATGAAATATCGTTTGCTGGTTATAGTATAACTATCAAAAAACAAGTCCAAGGAGGATTCCAAGATGAATAATAGGGTATTTGTAGAAAGGGAAAAGAAATGGTAAAAGCAAAACGTACAAAAGCAACAACTCCAAACATGGGCAGAAAAGTCCTGGAATTCAAAGCAAGAGAACACGAAGACGGGAATACTAAAATAATTTCTCCAAAAATCGATCTTCACGTACATACAAGTCTTTCAGATGGACTAAAATCACCGGAAGAGGTGATAAAACTGGCTGCCCAAAAGGGGATTGGAGTATTGGCAATAACGGATCATAATATAATGCATCCGGAACTCGTACCTTTGGGAGAAAAGTATGGGGTGCGTGTATTGATAGGAAGCGAAGTGTCAACGATCATCACATTACAGAGTGGGAAACGTCAGGAAATCCATATTATTGCATTGGATTATGATCCTGATAACAGTAAGATGAAGGATATGCTTCAGAAAAACTTTTGTAACAGAGAAGAGTACCTGAGGGGCATCCTTAAAAAATTAGAGTCAAAAAAGTTTTATATTTCCTATGAGGAGTTAAAGGATGAATTTCCAGATACGTTGTTTTTGGCAAGATCGCATATTGCATATATGATGAAGAAAAAAGGGTATATCAGCGATACAGAAGAAGCATTTGATAAGTACATAGGCAATTACCAGGTGACACCTTGCTATATCAATCCTGCCGAGGTCAATCACTATGCAGATCTTGAACAGGCTGTTAAGGCGATCCTGGATGCAGGAGGAAGACCAGTCCTTTGCCATCCCTTCTATTATCCTGTCTCCAGGGAGGAAATGGAAGAGGTATATCAAACCTTTAGCCGGGCATGCGGCAGACATCGGGGAGCGATGGAGGTATATTATGGATCCTACAGCAGGCAGCAGATACAGGAACTTCTTGAGGTGTGTCGGGAATATTCATTCTTGCCGTCAGCAGGCAGTGATTATCATGGAAGAGATCACCAGACCCTAAACGGCTATCCTTATGAGATCTGGGAAGGGCTGAGCAAAGGGTCAGCATATGGATTAAATAAACCAGGAAGCAAAAAATCACCAAGCTTTTGGATATAGCATTAGTGCTGATAATAAAATACGGCAACCTGTGTACGGTCGCGCAGCTCCAGCTTATCGAGGATAGAACTTAGATAATTGCGGACAGTTCCCTCGCTGAGAAAGAGCTGGGCGGCTATTTCTTTGTTACTGAGGCCGTCAGCAATAAGCCGGATGATCTCAAGTTCACGTTCATTGATACCTTTTGAGGCATAGTCAAAGGAAGAGGCAGAGGCCAAAAGGTCAGGAATCTTCTTAGTGATCTCTGTTCCAAATACAGTCTGACCACTGTAAACTGCCTTTATAGCAGGTACGATACTTTCATAATCTTGTTTTAAAAGGTAGCCTTTTGCACCGATCTGGAGTGCTTTTACAATATATTCATCATCAGAAAATGTGGTGAGAAGGAGGATCTTCGCATTAGGAAACTGGGTCAGGATCTTTTTTGAGGCTTCCAGACCACTCACCTGTTTCATCTGGATATCAACCAGCAGTACGTCGGGCTGGTATTCTTGATATAATTTTATCGCATCGGAACCATCACTTCCTGTTGCAAGTACCTGGATAGATTCATTCGCATTTAGTATGGTCTCAAGAGAAGCGGCAACAAGAAAATCATCATCTACAATTACAAGTGATATCATAAATATACCTCATTTCTTTCATCTTACAGACAAAATCAATCATTATTTCCGGATGTTTGCCAGAGGATCGTATTGTCTTTCGGGATAGTGATAAAGATACGGAATCCATTTTCCTGGGTGATCTGGATACTTCCTTTGAGACTGTCCACCCGATCTTTCATATTAGACAGCCCGATGCCCTTTCCATAAAGCTCCCCTTTCGTTGTTCCATTATCATGGATCAATAACTGATAAAGTCCAGGATGTTCCCGTTCGAGAATATTAACATGAGTGGCATTACTATGCCGCTCAATATTGGCGAGCCCTTCTTTTAGGATGGCTATGAAGCAATATTTGACCTCACGTGGAATGGAATCTCCCATATCATAATTACAATCAATGGAACAAAAGGTAAACGACTGTACCAGATTTTGAGTTGCTTCTTTGAGGTTTACCGACTCATCATGGAGATCGTGGACGCTGGTACGGATGTTGTTCATCGCAGTATCAAGAGTTTCAGCCAAGGTGCCGAGAGAAGGACCTAAGGTCTCGTCTTTATTGATCGTTCGTATAGCACCGAGTAAAAGGATGGAGCGGGAAAGAATATGCCCCACATTATCATGGATCTCTCTGGCGATACGGTTACGTTCTTTTAGGGTTGCGTTATAGATTTCATAATCCTGCTTCTCTAAAAGATGTTTATTCTTTTCTTCCAGAAGCAGATTCAATTCAGTACTGTCATCACGGGTTTTTTGATAAAGTTGATGCAGTTTCGTATAGGATGATTCATTATAGGCCAAATAACAGGATATGACGATGCCCAGACAAAGAATCCAAAGCAGATCATCTCTTCTGTTAAAATGTCGCAAAAAGCAACTTGCAGCAAGAAGAAACAATGCAGGATAGCTGTGATATTTCATTGCATCATATCCAAGGACCGGAGCAAAATAAAGCAACTCAGGAAAGAAAAAAGATGCAATAGAAAACAGACAGGTAGATATCTGGCTGTATAGTTTGTGATTGCAGAAGTAAATGGATGTTGTAAAAATAAGAGAAATCAGCAGGGACACAACAAAAAGCATGTCTGCTCTTACAAACATGATCATAGATAACGAATACATAAATAAGATTGCCTTACTGAATAATTGATTCATAAATATATATCCTCCAATTTCATTATAGCTTTCAGGCATTTATTTGTCATGTGATTTTTCTCTAAAACGGGGGTGCAGCGGAAACATGTGACATTTGTCATGTGCGGGTCATGACAGTATGCACTTATTATCTTTGCAGCAAACCGATATAATGTAACTATGATAAAGAGTTTCTTATAATAGATATGGAGGAATGAAGGATGATAAAAATAGAAAATCTTGTGAAACGATATGGAGAATTGGTAGCACTGGATCACCTTAATCTGGAGATTCATGAAGGAGAGGTGTTTGGCCTTCTTGGACCAAACGGTTCAGGAAAAACAACGGCAATTAACTGTGTTCTTGCTCTGCTGAAATATGATAAGGGAACCATCCAGGTATTTGGAAAAGAGATGACGCCGGACAGTTACGAAGCAAAGCAGCAGATTGGTATCGTACCTCAGAATGTGGCAGTATTTAATGAGATGAATGTTCAGGAAAATATCGATTATTTTTGTGGACTATATGTAAAAGACAATGCAAGAAGAAAGAAAATGGTCCAGGAAGCCATTTCTTTTGTGGGACTGGAGGAGTACAAAAAGATGCGTCCCAAACAGTTATCAGGCGGCCTGTTGAGAAGACTGAATATCGCCTGCGGGATTGCCCACCAGCCGAGACTGATCTTCATGGATGAACCAACCGTTGCAGTTGACACGCAAAGCAGAAATAAGATTCTTGAGGGGATCCAAAAACTCAATGAAAATGGCTCAACGATCATTTATACTTCCCACTACATGGAGGAGGTAGAACAGATCTGCACCCGGATCGCGATCATTGACCATGGGCGATGTGTAGCGATAGGGACAAAAGAAGAACTTAAAAAAATGATTAAGACAGGGGAAACCGTTACTGTGGAAAATGTTATCTTAAAGGAAGAGAACATTGCAGATATCAAGGAATTAGCTCATGTATTTAATCTGAAGTATGAGGATGAAACGATCATAGTACAGTATAGCGGAGGGAAACATAACTTGATCCGGATACTGAATTATTTCCAGGAAAAAGAGATATCATTTGGCAGGGTATTTTCGGAACTGCCAACCTTGAATGATGTATTTTTGGAAATCACGGGAAAAGAACTCAGGGATTAGGAGGGGACAATATGCTGCATTTATTAAAATATCGCTTACTCAGCACCATGAGAGACCGGACTTCGATGTTCTGGGCACTGGCATTTCCCATTATCCTGGGAACCCTGTTTTTCTTTGCTTTTAAAGGAATAGGGACAGATAGTCTGGAGCCGATTCCGACGGCTGTGGTAACTGAAGGAGAAACTGATACAAATTTTATGACATTCCTTGATCAGATGCAGGAGGGTGAGGAGTCATTTATCACATATGAAGAAATGTCCAGTGAAGAGGCCTTAGAAAAATTAAAAGCCAGAGAGGTATCGGGAATCTACTATGTAAAAGAGATACCGACACTTACGGTTGGAGGCACTGGGTTGGAAGAGAGTATCCTGCAGTCACTTCTGGAAAGTTATAATCGAAATGCCTCAATTATAAAAAATGTACTTCAACATAATCCGGAAGCACTTTCTAAAACCATGGAAAGTATGGCAGATTACCAGAATCTCGTAAAAGATGTTTCCATCAATGGAAAAGAGATAAATGGAACTTTTCAGTATTTCCTGGCACTGATCGCAATGGCATGTCTTTATGGGGCATTTTTAGGGTTTACGACAGCTTTGGAATTGAAAGCAAATCTGTCAGCTCTTGCTCTTAGAAGAAGTGTTACACCGACAAGCAGGCTCAAGATCATTTTCATAGATCTGATAGTTACGTTTTTTATCCATTTTATCAATATTATGATTTTATTGGGGTATCTGAAGTATATATTAAAAATAGATTTTGGCGATGATCTGGGAAGAACGATCCTGGTGTGTTTTGTTGGCTGTCTGATCGGTGTTGCACTGGGAATCTTTGTGGGAAGCATTGGCAGGATGAAAGAAGGGGGTAAGATCGGTGTGATCTTGATAGTCACGATGGGGTGTTCTTTTGGAGCCGGCCTTATGATGGCAGATATCAAAAATTTTATTGAACACAGTTGTCCGATCATCAATCGGATCAATCCGGCGGCCTTGATATCGGATGCATTTTATTGCATGAGTATCTATGATAATCCGGAACGGTACATGAGGGATGTGATAACATTGACAGTTATGGCAGCAGTACTGGTCATCGCAGCATTTTTAGTAGTCAGGAGGGAACGTTATGACAGTGTTTAAAGGATATATGAAAATAACAAAAAGAAATATTGGATTTATCCTGATGTATGTGGCGATTTTCCTTGGTGTTTCAATTGCCATGCAGGCAAGCGCATCCCAAAATGAGGTGGAAAGCTATGCAGCCGAAAAGCTGGATATCGCAGTGGTGGATGAAGATGGAGGAACTCTGGCAAGCGGATTGCTCACATATCTGGAGCAATATCATGAAGTATCATTGATGGAAAATAATGAAGAGGTCATGCAGGAAGCGATATATTATGAAACGGTAGATCTTATTGTTCGCATCCCGGAAAATTTTGAGAAAAAATGCCTTGAAAATGGAGAAGAACTGAGAGTGACAAAGGTTCCTGGAACTTACAATTCTGTCTATGCCCAACAGCAGATCAATACATTTTTAAATGAAGTAAAAACATATATGGCAGTAGGATACAGCATGGAAGACAGTATGAAGCAGATCAGTGAACAGGAAGCCAGTGAGGTGACATTGATCGATCTGAATGGAAACAGAGGCCAGATGCCTGGATATGCTTATATGTTTCGGTATGCACCTTATATGTACCTTGCGGCGTTATGCTATGTGCTGGGGATGATATTGACTTCTTTTCAGGAAAAAGATGTAAAGAGCAGGATGCTGGTATCAGCAACACGCCAATACAGGCAGGTAGGAGAAGCTATCTTATCATTTCTGGTATTGGGAGCAGTACTGTATGGGATCAATATAGGAATTACATTTGCATTAAATGGAATGGAATTTTTGCAGGCACCTAATCTGATCTACTATCTGGCAAATTCATTTGTCATGATGCTGGTTAGCCTTGCACTGGCATTTTTGCTGGGAATGTTTGTTACGAGAGCAACATTGGTCAATACGATCGTTACACCATTGTCTCTTGGCATGTGCTTTCTTTGCGGAGTGTTTGTCCCTCTGTCTTTGTTGGGGAAAAGTGTCAAACATTTTTCACAGTTTCTTCCGGTTTACTGGTATGAGATAAATAATGATCTGCTCAGTGAATATCAGACGATCGAGGGCAGTGTTAAGAGTGCTATGTTAAAGGGATATGGGATACAGTTGTTATTTGCCGCAGCATTTATTGGAATAGCACTTGCTGTCAGCAAATATCGTAAGCAGGTAAGTTAGACAGCTAAGGCGGGCTGTAGCAGGATGGCAGGATGAAAATCAGCAGCCATGCACAAAAAGCATGGGAATGTATCAACTCTAAGTATTTTACACCATTCTAAAAAGAAACTATAATAGTCATATAGTTAGTAGATCGAATAAAAGATAAAGAGGATGGTGTAAAGTGATATTTACGAATAAAGATTTGAGAAAAATGATAGTCCCCCTGTTTTTTGAGCAGCTTCTTTTGATGCTTGTGGGAATTGCGGATACATTGATCGTCAGTTATGCGGGAGAAGCAGCTGTCTCAGGAGTATCTCTTGTAAATATGTTCAATACGATTTTCATTTTTTTGTTTACAGCGCTTGCTTCAGGCGGTGCTGTGATCATCAGCCAGTATATCGGCAATAAAAATAATGAACAGGCGGGGGAGTCATCCAGTCAGCTGCTGATGTTTTCCGTAGTGTTTTCCGTGGTGATATCAATAGCAGTCCTATGCCTGAACCGATGGCTTTTACGTCTTTTGTTTGGCAGTGTTGACCCGGAAGTAATGGATGCATGTGAGACATATCTTCGGATTTCGGCATATTCTTATCCGATGCTGGCGATTTATAATGCAGGAGCAGCGCTTTACCGTAGTGTGGGAAAGACATCTGTGACTATGTATATCTCCATTGTTTCGAATATCATCAATGTGGTCGGAAATCTCGTTGGAGTATTTGTAATGCATGCCGGCGTTGCAGGTGTAGCCTACCCATCTTTGATCGCACGTACATTTTCAGCAGCAGCAATTACCATTTTTTGCTTTAGCAAAAAAAATGAGGTTGTTTATCGATGGAAGTGGATCTTGAGATGGAATGGACAGCTTCTTAAGAAAATCCTTAATATCGCGGTTCCAAATGGTATCGAGAGTGGTATTTTCCAATTGGTAAAAGTAGCACTCAGCAGTATTGTAGCTTTGTTTGGAACCTATCAGATAGCGGCAAATGGTGTGGCACAGAGTGTGTGGTCACTGGCTGCACTGTCAGGAACAGCACTGGGCCCGGTATTTATTACCGTAATTGGTCAGTGCATGGGCAGCAGGGATGTGGAAGCAGCAGAGTATTATTTTAAGAAGCTGTTAAAGATCACCCTAATCTTTTCAGCAGTGTGGAATGTGGCTGTGTTTGCCCTTACTCCACTGTTTATGAGAGCGTATGCGTTGTCTGATGAGACAAAAGAGCTGGTAATTTTGCTGGTGTTGATACATAATATATTTAACGCAGTTGCATTTCCATTTTCAGGAGCTTTGGGAAATGGGCTCAGAGCGGCAGGAGATGTGAAGTTTACGATGATCATATCGATTTTATCCACGGTTGTTGTCAGATTTGTTTTATCCTATCTGTTTGCAGTGGTATTTAATCTGGGTGTGATCGGAATAGCACTTGCCATGGTATGTGACTGGATCGCAAGAGCAGTCATATTTGTGGTAAGACTTCACGGTGGAAAATGGAAAGAATTTAAAGTTATCTAAAAAGAAAAAAATGGGGGATGTAAGATGCAGGCAAAAGCACCGGAAACAAAACATTTTGGTAAAGAAGCATTTGAAGATCAGGAAGGGACATCGATTCGCTGGCTGGGAAATGCGGGAGCTATGATCAACTGCAGAGGAACAGTAATTATGGTAGATCCTGTTTTGAGTGGATTTGATATGCCGCTTTTGATCGATATGCCAATTTTGGAAGAACAGGTTCCAGCACTGGATGGGATATTAGTGACTCATTGCGATAATGATCATTATAGCCGTCAGACATGTGAGAGACTTAAAAAGGTTACAAAGGAATTTCATTCGACTCAGTATGTCAGTAAGCTGATGAAGGAAGAGCAGGGGATAGCGGGGACAGGCCATGATATCGGCGAGAAATTTGCTGTGGGCGATATTACGGTAACGTTAACACCGGTGGATCATGCATGGCAGAATGCATTTCCAGAGTCACATACAAGGGAGTTTCAGCCAGAGGATTACTGTGGATTCTGGATGGATACTCCGGATGGTTCTGTCTGGGCAGTTGGCGACAGCAGGCTTTTGGAGAGCCAGCTTCATATGCCGGCACCGGATGCTATGCTGTTTGATTTTTCCGATAGTGACTGGCATATCGGATTGGATGGGGCAAAGAAAATGGCTGCTGCCTATCCGGATACCCCGCTGATCTTATGGCATTGGGGAAGTGTGGATGCACCGGAGTGGAAAGAATTCAATGGAGATCCCCAGGTGCTGCGAAGCATGATCGTCAACCCGGACCGGATCGTAGTATTGGCACCAGGAGAAGAATATAGAGTTTGTAAAAAAGGCAAACGCTAAGTGAACAGACAGGCAGAAGAATGCAGAAAGAAGTTTGAGAACCAAAAGCAGTTTTTGTAGGAGAGGTGTGTGCTGGTAGGCACGTGATATCCTATAGAAATTGCTTTTTTGTTTGGATAAATATTTTTGAATAAAGGGGCTTGTAAAAATTAGTCAATCCAGTATTCTTAGAGATAAGGACAACACAAATCGGTTAATGTGATCAGGTCAAGCCGATCGGGTCAGAAAGGAGTATCTCTATGAATGAGCAGTTTTTTTCGTTACCAGAAGAAAAACAGCAGAGGATCATCAATGCAGCCATGGAGGTTTTTGCCTGCAATGAATATAAAAGGGCATCTACAGATTTGATAGCAGCGAAAGCGGAGGTTTCCAAAGGCTTATTATTTTACTATTTCCACAACAAAAAAGAACTTTATCTTTATGTCTATGAATATGTGGCCAGGGTTATGAAGGCTCAGATCGTCAACAGTGAGTTCCGGAAGATCAAGGACTTTTTTGAATTGCTGGAGTATACGGCAGAAGAGAAAGTGAAGATTCTTGAGAAGAATCCATATATTATGGATTTTGCTGTGAAAACATTTTATTCTGACAAGGAAGAAGTGTCGGATGCACTGCAAAAGAGCACTACGGAACATGTGGCAGGGGCGTACCAGGAATATTTTGAACAGCTGGATCTCTACAAGTTCAGAGAGGGGACAGATCTGACCTATGTATATAGGATGTTAGTATGGATGGCTGATGGCTATATGCATGAACTTAAAATGTCAGGAAAGCCAATAAAAATAACGGACATGATGGAAGAGTTCAGACGGTGGGTGACGATGATGAAGAAGCTTGTATACAAAGAAGAGTATCAGAAAACGGACTCATGAGCTGTGAAAAGACCAGTCGTGCAGTGTGAAAAGAAAAACAGGAGGGGAATCATATGCAGATGATGGAAATAAATCACATCACAAAAGATTACGGGAAAAACAGGGGAGTATTCGATCTGAGCTTTACCGTGAAAAAGGGAGAAATACTTGGATTCTTAGGTCCAAACGGAGCGGGCAAGACAACGACGATAAGACAGCTCCTTGGATTTATCCGGCCAGACAGCGGGACAGTCAGTATCATGGGGAAGGATTGCTTTGATCAGGCAGATCAGATACAGCAGAATCTGGGATATCTTCCAGGTGAGATCGCATTTATCGATTCGATGAGTGGAA
Organism: Clostridia bacterium; assembly: GCA_009929525.1. Classification (GTDB taxonomy): domain Bacteria; phylum Bacillota; class Clostridia; order Lachnospirales; family Lachnospiraceae; genus Oliverpabstia. Next base: position 78,845 of record SAAH01000003.1, read on the forward strand.
TGGAATTTATAAAATTTGCTGCAAAAATGAAAAAAATGAAAGACCTTGGCAGAGTATCGGAGCTTATGGAGAGGTTCGAGCTGGATGCGAATGGCAAGATAAAAAAGATGTCGAAAGGTATGAAACAGAAGATTGGAATCGTGTGTGCTTTTATGCAGGATCCGGATATATTGATCCTTGATGAACCGACAAGTGGTCTGGATCCTTTGATGCAGAATCGTTTTGTAGAGCTTTTGATCGAAGAAAAAGAAAGAGGAAAGACCATACTGATGTCTTCTCATATCTTTGAAGAGGTTGAAAAAACGTGCGACAGGGCAGCGATCATTCGTGAGGGAAGACTGGTTGCCGTGGATAGTATGGAGAAGTTATGCTCCGGGAAGAAAAAAAGTATGGAGATCACATTCGAAGGAGAAGAAATGGCAAAAGCTTTTGCAGGACAATTTGCACAGGCGGATGTAAAAGGAAGCTGTGTTACCCTGAAAGTTGGCAGGAATCTGGATCAGGTCATAAAACGGGTGGGGGCGTATACGATCACAGATCTGGATATTCATACACAGTCACTGGAAGAGTTCTTTTTACATTTTTATGGAGGAAATGAAAATGATTAATTTGACATTGTATAAAAAAGAATGGAAGAAAAACTGGGTGACTCTCATTATCTTTCTGGCAGTCCTTACCATGTATGTGACGATGATCATCTCCATGTTCGATCCAGAGATGGGGGACAGCCTTAGAACGATGGCGGAGAGTATGCCTGAGGTATTTGCGGCATTTGGAATGGCGGATGTGGGAACGACTCTGATAGAATTTATAACGGGATACTTGTATGGGATATTACTGACGGCATTTCCGGCAGTGTACATAATTATTGTAAGTAATCGGCTGGTGGCAAAGTATGTAGATGACGGATCGATGGCCTACCTGTTATCGGTACCTGAAAAGCGGACAAAGATTGTGGTGACTCAGGCATTTTTCCTGATATCCGGTCTTGTGGCCATGGTATTGTACGTGATCGCAGTGATACTTTTGACGAGTCAGATACTTTTTCCGGGCAAGATGGATATAGCTGCACTCATCAGAGTAAATGTGGGCATCATGGGCGTCTGGATCATGATGGGTGGTGTATGCTTTATGTCTTCTTGTATCTTTAATGAGAGCAGGAGGGCGGTGGGAGCAAGTTCTGCTTTTGTAGTATATTCGCTTCTGGTGCAAATGGTATCCCAAGTGGGAGAAAAGTTTGAGAATCTAAAATATGCCACGCCTCTGACTCTCTTTCAGATCGATGAACTGATAGCGAACACTGGTTTGGCGTGGATATTATGCGGGATCATGTATCTGGCAGGGGTCATCTGCTTCGTAGCGGGGATTTTAGTGTTTCGCAAAAAGGATCTGCCAATTTAAAATGGGTAAAAACAAAGCAAGAAAAGGTAAAATGATTGCATCAGGGAGGAAAGAGTTATAGAATAAAGATAATGGGTATCGTATAGTAAAAAGAAGGGGAGAGCATTTCCTGACGATGTCAGAGGAATGCTCTCTACATGTGGTTATACAAAACGGGACAAAATACTTGCTGAGAATATAACTGGGGGACAATTGAGGATGAATGAAAATCATGCGGAATTTGATAGGCTGAAGAAGGCATTCGAAGAGAGCCGGGACTCCATGCATGCGGCAATTGAAGCAGCAAATATCTACTATTTTGAATATTTTCCTGATCAGGATTATGCGTTGGAGCATAACGGGAGGGAAGAATTTGGTATAGAAGAGAGGATGGAAAATTATCCGGAAAGCTGGTTTGAGAAAAAGATCACACATCCGGAAGATGAGATTTTGCTGAGAAAAGCGTTTTTAGAGATAAAAAGCGGAAGAAAAAAGGCAGTCTGTGATGTGAGAAATCTGATAGATGGTGTTTATCACTGGCACCATTATAATTTTACGTCCATCTATGATGGGCGGGGGGAACGTATCAAAGTGGTATGCATGGCACAGGATATCACAGGAGAGAAGAAGGCAGAGATATTAAAGGACGAATTCCAGCGGTTATATGAGAGAACTCCAGCCTGGATCTTTAGCTGTAAGAATGATGCCGGCTGGACGATACAGCGAACGAATCCACGTATCTATGAGATGACAGGATATACGGCAGAAGAATTCGCTCTGGAGATGGAAAATGAAGTATCCAGGATCATTCCGGACAAATACAGAGTTATGATACAGAGTCATATTGCCAGAATGGAAAAAGAAGGATATGGTTCAAAGGTAACTTATGATGCCCCGGTATTTCATAAAAATGGCAGTCTGACATGGCTGAACGTGGATCTATATTGGGATAAGGATGGGACAGAGGGAAGTTTTTATGTTTCCTGTTCTGATATTACCAAGCTGAAGGCAAATGAAGAAGAGCTGCGGGAGAATAATACCATGTATCGTCTCACTACACAACAGGCACATATCAGTTTGTGGAAGTACGATATCGTCGATGAGATCATATATAATACAGACAGCGCACTGGAAACACATCCGGGAGAAAAAAACATAAAGAATTTTCCAAGTTCGGTGATCACCGCAGGTATGATCCGTCAGGACAGCATTCCGGAGTTTCTGGAAGTGTTTCAAAAGCTGAAAGAAGGAGAACAGTCTGTAACGGCGGATGTGTGGATAAAAAGACGGGATGGCTCCGGATGGTGGTGTGAACGCATTAACTATGCGGCTGTACTGGATGAAAATAACCGGCCATATATGGCATTCGGACTGGGAAGAGATGTAACAGAATTAAAAGAAATAGAAAGCAGGATAAAAGAAGAAGAAAAGTTTCAGGAAGGAATAGAGAATGAAAAACTGCTTCTGAAGATAAGGGGTAATATCACCCTGAACGAAGTGGATACCTATGAGTTTGGTCCGGCGATGAATCTTGGTCATATAGAGAAAAAATATGATCAGGTCCTGAAACAGATCGCACAAAATGGATATGGTGAAGAAGATAAGGATACTGTCCTGCGTATGCTTTCAACCGCCAGGATCGAATCTGCGATCAAGGACAGAGGTTATTATACATTTGAATATCGCAGAAGAGATGCGAAGGGAAATGCTTCCTGGGTGAGTGCGACGATCAGGGCATTTTATAATCCGGAAGACCATAATATCATGGCGTTTGTGTATCTTTATGATATTAACAGAGAGAAAAACAAAGAGTCGGTGATCAACAGAGTCGTAGAAATTGATTACGAGGTACTGGCACTGATATATCCAAAATCTAATGAGATGGAATGCATCCGCACGACCAGAAATGATGGTTATATGAGTATCGACTACTCCAAGCCATACAACGAAGGAATCTGTGAATTCATCGAGTGCTACTTTGAAGAGGAAAAAAGAGAGGAAGCCCTGCAGGTATTTGAGATAAACAATATCACATCAAAGCTGGATCGGGATGGTGTATACGAGATCAGTTATGGAATGCAGGGAGAAGAAACATACCATAAGAAGTGGGTTTTTGCTTATTTGGATGAGACAAAAAGTGTGATCATATATACACGATCGGATATCACAGATCTGCTCCGACATCAGGAAGAACAGCAAAACGCACTGAAAGATGCTCTTGTGCAGGCGGAGGAAGCAAGTAATGCAAAGAGCAATTTCCTTTCCAGGATGAGTCATGAGATCAGAACACCGATGAATGCGATCATAGGGATGAATGCACTGGCGGCCCAGGTGGTGGATAACCCTGAGCAGGTAAAAGATTGTTTGTCTAAGGTAGGTCTTTCTGCAAGATTTTTACTGTCTTTGATCAATGATATCCTGGACATGAGCCGGATAGAAAGTGGAAAAACAGTACTTAAAAACAGAAAGTTTCCTTTGGAAGAATTGGTCAATAATGTGAATTCCATATTCTATGAGCAGGCGGTGCAAAAAGGAATTGATTATGACTGCATTATCACGAGTTTTACCTCAACTTACTATATTGCTATAAATGAGCAAATCTGAAATTTTACCAAAGTTACTTTAAATTGCCTAAAAATAAAGACATCACGCCTTTTTAGGTGTATACTGTTTCTGAACAC
>SAAH01000064.1 GCA_009929525.1 Clostridia bacterium
ACTTCGTGTCAAGTGATTTTTTGAAAAAGGTGGAGAAAAAATAAAAATGGAATCTCAGAAGCCAGATAAACAGAGGCTTAGAGATTCCGAGAGTCTATTGAACAGAAAAGGAGAAAATATGTCAAAAATATGCATTTTTTTAGCAGATGGATTTGAAGAGATTGAAGGCCTTACTGTTGTGGATTTGCTTAGAAGAGCCGGTGAGGAGGTTGTTATGGTCTCTATCATGGGAAGAAGAGAAATCACTGGTTCCCATAAGATACAGATCATGGCAGATGCTTTATATGAAGAGATGGACTTTTCAGAGGCTAAGATGCTGGTGCTTCCGGGTGGAATGCCGGGAACAAAACACCTTGGGGAATATGAGCCTCTCACCAGCCTTCTGACGCAGTGGAATGAAAAGGGAAAGATGATCGCAGCAATCTGTGCAGCACCCAGTGTACTGGGCGAACTGGGAATCTTAAGCGGCAGGGAGGCTGTATGCTATCCGGGCTTTGAAGAAAAATTAACGGGAGCAATTCCTGGAAAGAAAGTAGTTGCGGAAGACGGAAATATCATTACGAGCCGTGGACTGGGTACCGCTATAGATTTTGCATCGTCACTGATCGAACACCTTCAGGGAAAAGAAAAGGCAGAAGAAATCAAAAAATCCATTATTTATGGGCTTTTCTGATAAAAAATGCTGGCGTTTTCCCGGGGCTTGTGATATACTTCAAAAATGTATGACTTTACATTGTATTTAGAAAAATAATTTTTATAGGAAATAAAGGAGGAACTACAGTAATGAGCGTTACAGTGGAAAAACTTGAGAAAAACATGGCGAAACTTACTATCGAAGTTTCAGCAGAAGAATTAGAGAAAGCAATCCAGGGAGCATACCTGAAACAGAAAAGCAAAATCAATATCCCGGGATTCCGTAAAGGAAAAGCACCAAGAGCTATGATCGAAAAAATGTATGGAACAGGTGTGTTCTATGAAGACGCAGCAAATGCACTGATTCCAGAAGCATATTCCAAAGCTATCGATGAGTGTGAGGAGACTATCGTTTCCCAGCCATCTATCGATGTTGTTCAGCTTGAAAAAGGAAAACCATTTATCTTTACAGCAGAAGTTGCTCTGAAACCAGAAGTAACTCTTGGCGAGTATAAAGGACTGGAAGTTCCGATGAGCGAGTTGGAAGTAACAGAAGATGAGATCGCAGGAGAACTGAAAAAAGAGCAGGAAAACAACTCCAGAACAATCGATGTTGATGACAGAGCAGTAGCTGATGGCGACAAAGCAACTCTGGACTTTGAAGGATTTGTTGACGGTGTAGCTTTTGAAGGTGGAAAAGGAACAGATTATCCGCTGACTATCGGTTCTGGTTCATTTATCCCAGGATTTGAAGAGCAGCTGATCGGTGCTAAAATCGGTGAAGAGACAGAAGTAAATGTAACTTTCCCGGAAGAGTATCAGGATGAGTCTCTGGCTGGAAAACCGGCAGTATTCAAATGTACAGTAAAGAAGATCGAAGTTAAGGAACTGCCAGAACTTGATGATGAGTTCGCAAAAGACGTTTCTGAGTTTGATACTCTGGAAGAATACAAAGCAGATGTTAAGAAAAACCTGGAAGAGAAAAAAGCAGAAGCAGCAAAACGTGCAAAAGAAGATGCAGCAGTAGATGCAGCTATCGCAAACGCTGCTATGGAGATTCCGGACGCTATGCTCGCTACACAGGTTAACCAGATGATCGAAGACTTCGCAAGAAGAATCCAGTCACAGGGTCTTACTATGGAGCAGTACATGCAGTTTACAGGTACAACACCTGCTACATTACAGGAGCAGATGAAACCTCAGGCACTTAAGAGAATCCAGAGCCGTCTGGTTCTTGAGAAGATCGCTGAAGTTGAGAACATCGAGATTTCTGAAGAGAAAGTAGAAGAAGAGATCGCTAAGATGGCTGAGATGTACAAGATGGATGTTGAGAAGATCAAAGAGATGCTTGGAGACGCTGAGAAAGAACAGATGAAGACAGATATGGCTGTTCAGGAAGCAGTTACCATGATCGCAGAAGCAGCTAAAGAAGTTGAGAAAACAGAGAGCGCAGAAGCATAATTATAGAAGGAAGGCATAAATATGAGTTTAGTACCTTATGTCATTGAGCAGACCAGCAGAGGCGAGCGAAATTATGATATTTTTTCCAGATTACTGAAAGACCGTATCATTTTTCTTGGAGAAGAAGTGACAGACGTCAGTGCAAATCTGATCGTTTCACAGCTTTTATTCCTTGAGTCAGAAGACCCTGGAAAAGATATCCAGTTATATATTAACAGCCCAGGTGGATCTGTTACAGCAGGTATGGCTATCTACGATACCATGCAGTATGTAAAATGTGATGTGTCCACAATTTGTATGGGACTTGCAGCAAGTATGGGAGCTTTCCTGCTTGCAGGCGGAGCAAAAGGCAAACGTCATGCTTTGCCAAATGCTGAGGTCATGATTCATCAGCCGTCTGGCGGAGCCAGAGGTCAGGCTACCGAGATTCAGATCGTTGCAGAGCAGATATTAAAGACGAAACACAGACTGAATAGTATTCTGGCGGCAAACACCGGACAGCCATTGGAAAAGATTGCACTTGATACAGAACGTGATAATTATATGACTGCTGAAGAAGCAAAAGCATACGGTCTGGTTGACAGTGTTATTACGAACAGATAACGGAAGCAGAACTTAAAGAGGGGGTTGCCGGTGGCAGCACCCTCTTATAAATATCCAAATACAAGCAAAGAGGCGTTAATTTACTTGAAAAGTAATGGAAATTAAGAAAGGGAATAAGAAGATGGCATTGAAAAATGGAGAATCCAGAGTTCGCTGTTCTTTTTGCGGAAAGACAGAAGAACAGGTCCGCAAACTTATCGCAGGACCTGAAGGCTCATATATATGTGATGAATGTGTTGAAATCTGTTCTGAAATCATCGGCGAAGAATTTTCCAATGATTATGAGATGGACAGTGATGAGATCAACCTGATGACACCAAAGGAAATGAAAGATTTTCTGGATGAGTATGTGGTTGGTCAGGATGATGCAAAAAAAGTATTGTCAGTAGCTGTATACAATCATTACAAACGTATCACTTCTGCAGAAGAGACGAATGTTGAGCTGCAAAAGAGTAACATCCTGATGTTGGGACCAACAGGTTCCGGTAAGACATTTCTTGCACAGAATCTTGCAAGGATGCTCAATGTTCCATTTGCCATTGCAGATGCGACAACATTGACAGAGGCAGGATATGTTGGTGAGGATGTGGAAAATATCCTTTTGAAGATCATCCAGGCGGCAGATTATGACATCGAGCGTGCACAGCATGGAATCATATATATTGATGAGATTGATAAGATAACAAGAAAGTCTGAGAATGCATCTATCACCCGTGATGTATCGGGCGAGGGTGTTCAGCAGGCACTTCTTAAGATCCTGGAAGGTACTGTTGCATCAGTTCCGCCGCAGGGTGGAAGAAAACATCCTCATCAGGAATTTCTTCAGATCGATACCACGGATATTTTATTTATCTGCGGCGGAGCATTTGAAGGACTTGAGAAAATCATTGAAAATCGTATGGACACAAAGGCGATCGGATTCAATGGTTCTCTTGGCATGAAACATGAGAAAAAGACCGGTGAGATATTAAAAGAGGTCATGCCTCAGGATTTCATCAAATTTGGTCTGATTCCAGAGTTTATCGGACGTGTGCCGGTAGTAGTATCTTTGGAAGCATTGGATGAAGAAGCGTTGATCCGTATCTTACAGGAACCGAAAAACTCTCTTGTAAAACAGTATCAGGCACTTATGGACATGGATGGAGTAGAACTGGAATTTGAGGAAGATGCTCTTCGCGAAGTGGCAAAGGTTGCTATGGAGAGGAAGACGGGAGCAAGAGGACTTCGCTCTGTTATTGAAAAAACTATGACAGATGTGATGTACGAATCTCCTTCAGATCCAACCATCCAGAAATGTATCATTACAAAAGACGCGGTGAAAGGAAAAGAAGGACCTGTAGTAACACATGGGGAGAGCAGAGTATCAAGTTCTAAAAGAAGAACCTCTGTAAAAAGACAGGGAAGACCTGAAACCGCCTAAGGTGGAGGAAATAAATGAACAATTTGATAAACGTGATGCCAGCGATCGCTCTGCGTGGGACTACGATTCTGCCAGAGATGATCGTCCACTTTGATGTGAGCCGTACAAAGTCTGTCAAAGCGGTAGAAGAGGCCATGACTCAGGATCAGAAGGTATTTCTGGTCACACAGCGAAATACAGAGATTGAACATCCAACACTGGCAGATCTGCATAAGATTGGTACCATAGCGCAGATCAAGCAGGTGGTAAAACTTCCTAAGGATGTACTTCGTGTATTAGTCGAAGGACTTGAACGGGGAGAACTTGTAGAATTGGAAGAAGAACTTCCATATCTGGAAGCGGAAGTGGCTGGATTTGATATAGAGGAGGAAGTGCTTCCTGAAAATGTAAAAGAAGCGATGCTTCGAAGCATGAAGGAACTTTTCTCTGCTTATTGCAAAGAAAATCACAAGATCAGTAAGGAACTTTCCAATCAGATCCTTGATATTGATGATGTGGAGAGACTTGTTGATCAGATGTGTATTAATATACCGTTGTCTTATGAACTTAGACAACAGCTTCTTGAGGCAGTTTCATTGAATGACAGATACGAGCTTTTGGGTGTGATCATAAGTAATGAGATAGAGATCATGCAGCTTCGGATGGAGATCCAGACGAAGGTGAAGGAACGTATCGACAAGAATCAAAGAGAATATATCCTGAGAGAACAGCTGAAACTCATAAGAGAAGAACTCGGTGAGGATGATACCGTTTCAGATGCAGACCATTTTATGCAGCAGGCAGAAGAACTGGAAGCACCGAAGGATATAAAGGAAAAGATATTCAAGGAGATCAAAAGATTTAAAAGCCTGGGAAATAACAGCTCTGAGAGCAGTGTGGTGAGAGGGTATATAGAAACTCTTCTCAAATTGCCGTGGAACAAATCATCCAGGGATAAGAGCAACCTGTATCGAGCCAGTGATATCCTGGAAGAGGATCACTATGGTCTTGAAAAAGTAAAAGAGAGGGTGTTGGAATTCCTTGCTGTCCGCAAGCTGACAAGAAAGGGAACCAGTCCGATCCTTTGTCTTGTGGGACCTCCGGGAACAGGAAAAACATCGATCGCAAAATCAGTGGCAAGAGCATTGAATAAAAAATATGTGAGGATCTGTCTTGGCGGTGTCAGAGATGAGGCAGAGATCCGTGGACATAGAAGAACGTATGTGGGAGCGATGCCGGGACGTATCGCAGCAGGTCTTACTCAGGCAGGAGTCAAGAATCCACTGATGCTGCTGGATGAGATCGATAAAGTGAGCAGTGATTATAAGGGAGATACCGCATCTGCACTTCTTGAAGTGCTTGATTCAGAGCAGAACAGTAAGTTTGCAGATCATTATATTGAGCTGCCGATCGATCTGTCTGATGTCCTCTTTATTGCAACGGCAAATGATCCACAGGCGATCCCGCGCCCGCTGATGGACCGTATGGAAGTGATAGAAGTATCCAGCTATACGGAGAACGAGAAAGAGCATATTGCGAAAGAGCATCTGATCCCAAAACAGATAGCTGCAAATGGCCTGAAGGAAAAACAGCTGATCATTACAGACGAAGCATTGAGGATGATCATACGAGGCTATACAAAAGAAGCAGGTGTCCGTAATCTCGAGAGAAAACTTGGCGAGATCTGTAGAAAATCAGCCAGAAGGATATTGCAGGATAAGAAAAGACATGTGGAAGTTACTGCAGAAAATCTGGAATATTTCCTTGGAAAATCGAGATTCAGCTATCAAAAGGTCAATGATAAGGATGAGGTAGGTATCGTTCGTGGTCTTGCATGGACAAGCGTGGGCGGAGATACCCTTCAGATAGAAGTGAATCTGATGCCGGGTAAGGGAGAATTTCTCCTTACCGGACAGTTGGGTGATGTGATGAAGGAATCTGCTCAGGCAGGTATCAGTTATATCCGTTCTGTGGCAGATACTTATGGCATAGCAGCAGAATTTTTTAAAAAGCATGATCTGCATATCCATATACCGGAAGGTGCAGTGCCAAAAGATGGTCCGTCAGCAGGTATCACCATGGCAACAGCGATGCTATCGGCGATCACAGGACGTAAGGTGAAGGCAAATCTGGCTATGACAGGAGAGATAACCCTTCGGGGAAGAGTCCTTCCTATCGGAGGACTGAAAGAAAAACTTTTGGCAGCGAAGAATGCAGGGATCACCAATGTCCTGGTTCCGGAACAGAATAAGCCGGATGTGGAAGAGATAGCAGATGAGATCAAAGAAGGACTCAGGATCGTCTTTGTGGAAAAAATGGAAGATGTGCTGAAAGAAGCGCTTATAGATTAGGAGAATGATATGGTAATAAAAAATGTATCCCTGGATATCGTATGCGGGATCACCAGTGCGGTTCCTGAAACGGGACGCCCTGAGGTGGCTTTTGCAGGAAAATCCAATGTGGGCAAATCCTCATTGATCAATGCACTGATGAACAGAAAGTCCCTTGCCCGCACCAGTGCGGCACCGGGAAAGACTCAGACCATCAATTTCTATAATATTAATGAACTTATGTATCTGGTAGATCTTCCGGGATACGGTTACGCGACGGCATCTGAGGAGATAAAGGCAAAATGGGGAAAAATGATCGAGGATTATCTTCATCAGTCAAAAGAGATCCGGGGAGTCTTTCTTCTGATCGATATTCGTCATGCACCTTCGAACAATGACAGGATCATGTATCAGTGGATCTTGGCACATGGATATGAACCGATCATTATCGCAACGAAGCTGGATAAGATAAAGAGAAGCCAGATCCAGAAGCAGATAAAGATTGTCCGCGACGGTCTGGATATGATACCGGGAACCAGGATCCTTCCATTTTCTGCACAGACTAAGCAGGGAAGGGAAGAAATCTGGGAAGTGATCGATGAACTTACCGGATTTGGAGAAGAGTAAGATGGAGACAACTTCAAAAGACAGTCAAAGCACTGTCTTTACCAGAGGATATGTAGTTTGTGGGTTGGCACTGATCTGCACTTTTTTGTGGGGCAGTGCTTTTCCCTGTATTAAGACAGGATATAAACTTTTTGCGATAGAGAGCAGTGACACGGCAAGTCAGATGTTGTTTGCAGGGTATCGATTTACCCTGGCGGGAGTTCTGACATTACTCATAGGATGGGTGGGGAATCGCAGATTTCCTATACCAAAGCGGGAAATATGGAAGAACATACCGGTGCTGGGACTTTTACAGACAACTTTTCAGTACCTTTTCTTTTATATAGGACTTTCTCATACGGCAGGAGCCAAGGGATCCATTATAGCAGCGTCAAATTATTTTCTGGCGATCGTTCTTGCTCACTTTATATTTACGAAAAAAAGAGGATATTCGGGTGATGACCGTATGACACTCAAAAAGGCAGGGGGATGCCTGCTGGGATTGGCAGGGATCGTGCTGGTGAATTTTACTTCCAATGGATTTGGAGGGGGATTTGCACTGAATGGAGAGGGGCTTATGCTGTGCAGCAGCCTAACGGCAGCTTTCGCATCAGTCTATCTGAAAAGCTTTACGGCGAAGGATAATCCATTTACGATCACAGGCTGGCAGTTCCTATTTGGCGGTATCATTTTGGCGGCAGTGGGGTACTTCAGAGGCGGAGAGGTTCATGGATTTACCATACAAAGCAGTGCACTGCTGTTCTATATGGCAGTGATATCGAGTGTGGCATTTTCACTGTGGGCACTCTTGCTGAAGTATAATCCCGTGGGAAGAGTATCTATCTATGGATTTACCAATCCTATCTTTGGTGTGATCCTTTCGGGTCTTATATTGGGGGAAGAGGCATTTACCTTGAAAAATTTCATGGCACTGATCTGCGTGTGTGCAGGTATCATGCTTGTAAATCTTCGTACATCGGGAAAAAAGAAAGTGATTCATTAAGTAAAATTTGTTAATGTTCATTCGTTGTTCAGCAACACATTTATACTATTGCCGCGTTATTAGTCCTGACACAGGGCAAGAGGCGAATATTGCTTGTCTTTGCCCCCGGCGAACTGTGATTAAAATTTTTATATTGTGGAAAACCATAGGGAAATTCCTTGTAATGTGTGGAAAAATCGGCTACAATAGGGCTTGATATTTAGAGGTTTCTGGATATCAGGCTCTATTTATATTTATTGGATAAAAAGGGTTTGATTTTAAATAATAGAAAGAACAGGTGAGCGGATGGGAATTATAAAGGCTGCAAAACTGGCTTATGATTATTTGCGATATGGTGAAGAGGGTGAAGAACCCGAAGTGAACAGAGCAATCAACGAGGTAAGTCTGGACATCCAAGAGGGACAGTTTATAGCCATTTTGGGACATAATGGAAGCGGAAAATCAACGCTTGCAAAGCATATCAATGGTCTGCTGGTCCCATCGGAGGGAACTTTGTGGGTGGATGATATGAATACGTCTTCCGTGGATGATATATGGAAGATCCGTCAGAAGGCAGGTATGGTCTTTCAGAATCCGGATAACCAGATCATCGGAACTGTTGTAGAAGAGGATGTGGGATTTGGACCGGAGAACCTCGGGGTTCCAACAGAAGATATATGGAAGAGAGTAGATGATAGCCTGGAGGCTGTGGGGATGACGGCATATCGCCATCATTCGCCGAATAAGCTTTCAGGAGGACAAAAGCAAAGAGTTGCGATCGCCGGAGTAATGGCGATGCATCCAAAGTGTATCGTGCTTGACGAGCCCACGGCAATGCTTGATCCGAATGGAAGGAAGGAAGTATTGCGTGCGGTCCGTGATCTGAACCAGCAGGAGAAAGTTACGGTTATTTTGATCACACATTATATGGAGGAAGTTGTATTTGCTGATGATGTCTATGTGATGGATCAGGGAAGCATCGTGATGCATGGGGTACCAAAAGAGATATTTTCCAAGGTTGACGAGCTGAAACATTATCGTCTGGATGTGCCTCAGGTTACTTTGCTGGCACATGAGCTTCGAGAATCAGGGCTTCGGATTCCAGAGGGTATCCTGACGATAGAAGAGCTGGTAAAGGCGTTGGAAGACAAAGACGTTCTTGAAGGTGAAATCAAAGATGATGGAGCAAAAGGTGACGCCATTCAGGAGCCTGATGGCAAAGCGTGTATGGAGACTGATGCGGAAAAATTTCCGGAAGCAAATCAGGTTGGAGATCCATCTATAAAGATGGAACATGTGATGTATACCTATAGCCAGGGGACGGCTTACGAGATGCATGCTCTGAATGATATTAATCTTGAGATACCGCAGGGTCAATTCGTGGGGATCATCGGGCACACGGGAAGTGGAAAGTCTACATTGATACAGCATTTTAATGGATTGATACGGCCGACGGATGGAAAGATTTATTTTGAAGGTCAGGATATATGGGAAGACAAATATCCCCTTCGAGGTCTTAGGAGCAAGGTGGGGCTTGTTTTCCAGTATCCGGAGCACCAGCTTTTTGAGACAGATGTGCTGACAGATGTGTGCTTTGGACCGAAGAATCAGAATCTGACGCAGGAAGAGTGTGAGGAGAGGGCGAAGGAAGCCCTGACTCACGTGGGGCTGGATGAAAGCTATTATGCAAAATCCCCATTTGAACTGTCCGGCGGACAAAAACGGCGTGTTGCGATCGCAGGTGTGTTGGCGATGAACCCTAAGGTCCTTGTACTTGATGAACCAACGGCAGGACTTGATCCCCAGGGAAGAGATGAGATCCTTGATCAGATCGCAGAACTTCACAAAACGAGAGGGATCACGATCATTTTGGTATCACACAGCATGGAAGATATTGCGAAATACGTGGACAGGATCATCGTTATGAATCATGGACTGAAAGCATTTGATGATGCACCGAAGAAGGTATTTGCCCATTATAAGGAGCTTGAGAAGATAGGACTGGCAGCACCTCAGATCACTTATATCATGAATGCCCTGAAGGAAAAGGGGCTGGATGTAGACGTCAGTGCGACTACGGTTGTGGAGGCAAGAGCGACGATATTACAGGCATTGAAGAAAAGAGGCACTATATGATACGAGACATTACAATAGGACAGTACTATCCGGCAGATTCCGTTTTGCACAGATTAGATCCCCGAGTGAAATTCGTGGGGACGCTTGTTTATATTGTGTCGGTGTTTGTATTTTCCTCATGGATAGGATATGGGGCGGCGGCTATTTTTCTGGCAGCTATGATCGCTGTGTCGAAGGTTCCATTTAAATTTATGGTCAAAGGACTGAAACCTATCATGGTACTTTTATGTATTACCATGTTTTTTAATCTAATATTTACACCGGGCGAGGAGATATTTTCCTTTTGGATCATTACGATCACGATAGAGGGCATACAGCTTGCAGTTAAGATGGGGATCAGACTGGTATTCCTGATCATAGGAGCCTCTTTGATGACGCTTACAACGACGCCGAATCAATTGACAGATGGCCTTGAGAGGCTGATGAAGCCGCTGAATAAGATCCGCGTACCGGTACACGAGATTGCTATGATCATGTCGATCGCACTTCGATTTATACCGATTTTGCTGGAAGAGACTGATAAGATCATGAAAGCACAGACCGCTAGAGGCGCTGATTTTGAGAATGGAAATGTGATACAGAAGGTTAAGAATATGGTTCCCCTTCTGGTGCCGCTGTTTATATCAGCATTTCGCCGGGCAAATGATCTGGCGATGGCGATGGAAGCCAGATGCTATCACGGTGGTGAGGGACGTACTCAGATGAAACCGCTTATCTATAAAAAGAGAGATATTATAGCGTATTTGATTTTGCTGGCATATCTGGGCGTGAGTATTGCTTTTAGAGTGCTGGGCATATAGTGAGAGGAAAATGTAAAACTATGAAACGCGTGAAATTGACGATAGCCTACGACGGTACAAAGTACTGTGGGTGGCAGGTACAGCCAAATGGCATAACTGTCCAGGAGGTGCTGAACCGCTGTCTGTCAGAGCTTCTGGGTGAGAAGATTGTTACCATAGGTGCCAGCAGGACAGATGCAGGGGTTCATGCTTTGGGAAATGTGGCTGTTTTCGATACGGAGGCAAGAATGCCTGCGGATAAGATATCATTTGCACTAAATACCCGGCTTCCGGAGGATATCCGCATCCAGGACTCAAGGGAAGTGCCGCTGGATTTTCATCCGAGATTTCAGACAACAGTAAAGACCTACGAGTATAAGATTTATAACAGAAGATTTCCGGATCCGACCAAACGGTTATATACATTCTTTTATTATTATCCGTTAGATGTGGAGAAGATGCAGAAGGCTGCTGCCTATCTGGTCGGCGAACATGATTTTAAAAGTTTTTCCACATACAAGCCGGAAGTGGAGAATACAGTGAGAAATATTTATTCCCTAAAGGTTTGGCGTACAGAGGATGATGTGATCACCATTCGCATTCAGGGTAATGGATTTTTGTATAATATGGTCAGGATCATTGCCGGGACTTTGCTTAGAGTAGGTGGCGGCTTCTATCCGCCGGAGCAGATGGAGACTATCCTTGAAGGGAAAAACCGGGAACTTGCCGGTGAAACTGCCCGCCCGGAAGGGCTGACACTGGTTGAGATACGCTATCCCGAATGGGATGGAGAGTAGGAGGCAGATATGAAACACTGGAAGAAAATGATAGCCCCCATCGTGATCGGGATCATTGCAGTATTATTTTTATTGGTATATCTTTGGATTTTCAATACTCCGGGAGTGCCAGGGATAGTAAAAGTAGTTGGTATCGTGTTTATTCTGGGCCTGATCGGCACCATGATATATGTAACCTATGAACGCATTCATGAGATAAGGAGTGGAGAAGAAGATGATCTTAGTAAATACTGATTACATTGCAGGAAGAGAATTTCAGATGCTTGGTCTGGTAAAAGGTAGTACGATCCAGAGCAAAAATGTGGGAAGGGATATCACACAGAGTTTTAAGACACTGGTCGGCGGGGAACTGAAGGCTTACACTGAGATGATGAATGAAGCGCGTGCGCTCGCTACAAAACGTATGGTGGATGAGGCTGAGAGTATGGGTGCAGATGCCATCGTTAATATCCGTTATGCATCGGCAGCAGTGATGCAGGGTGCGGCAGAGGTCATGGCTTATGGAACGGCTGTGCAGTTTGTATAGTGTATTCTGGCAAGTGTATTAAGATGTTTTTAGGAAGTTTTTGAAAATTCAAAGTGGAAAAATTGAGGGCGATGTTGACAGTGGAGCTTCCGAATGTGGAAAACTCCTGTTAAAATCGTCCAAGATGTGGAAAAAATTCCAAAATCCATGTAAAAATTTGAAAAAGTTGTTGACACACACGGGTCAGTATAATATAATATTTCAATGTGACGTAGTGAGAAACTACCTTTACCAAAGCCCCGGAAAAGGTGTTTTACATTATAGATAATTATAGTTTAAAGATGAATAACAGGAGGGAAATCCATGAACAGTTTTATGGCTAATCCAGATAAGATTGAAAGAAAATGGTATGTAGTAGATGCTGAAGGCTGCACTTTAGGACGTTTAGCTTCTAATGTTGCAAGTGTGTTAAGAGGAAAAAACAAACCAGTTTTCACTCCTCATGTAGATACAGGTGATTATGTTATCGTAATCAACGCTGAGAAAATCAAAGTAACCGGTAAGAAATTAGATCAGAAGATTTATTACAATCACTCAGACTATGTTGGTGGAATGAAAGAAACCACTCTTAGAGAGATGATGGACAAGAAACCGGAGAAGGTTATCGAAATCGCAGTGAAAGGTATGCTGCCAAAAGGACCTCTGGGAAGAGAAATGATCAAGAAGCTTCACGTATACGCTGGACCTGAACATGCAAATGCAGCTCAGAAACCAGAAGTATTAACATTTTAATTGAGGAGGTAAGGAACATTGGCTAATACAAAATTCTACGGAACAGGAAGAAGAAAAAAATCTATCGCCAGAGTATACCTGGTACCAGGTACTGGTAAAATTACAGTAAATAAAAGAGGCATCGATGAATATTTCGGTCTTGAAACACTGAAAGTTGTTGTTCGTCAGCCATTAGTTGCTACAGACAACGTTGACAAATTCGACGTTCTTGTAAATGTTCACGGTGGTGGATTTACAGGACAGGCTGGAGCAATCCGTCATGGTATCTCTCGTGCCCTGCTTCAGGCAGACGCTGAGTACAGACCAGTTCTTAAGAAAGCTGGATACCTGACTCGTGACCCAAGAATGAAAGAAAGAAAGAAATACGGTCTCAAAGCAGCACGTCGTGCACCACAGTTCAGCAAGAGATAGTCTTTCGGAAACGAAGATATCGAGAAAAGCCCATTTTACAAGGGTTACAGAAGTTGTGGAACTTGTTCAGAAGTGTTGGAATCCGATGGATATGCAACACACATGCAACAGGTATGCAACAAATATATCAATGATATGTATAGGACATTTTTCAGTAAGCGATTACTGGAAAGTGTCCTTTTTTCTTGCGCTAAATCTTATTAATCGCATCGACAAGCTCCTTCATGTCAAAGTGTGTGTAGACTTTCTCTGTCAGTGTCATGGCTCCAGAGTGTCCCACAATCTTCTTAATAATCGTTTGATCTACACCTGCTTCCGCAAGCAATGAGATGCAAGTGTGTCTGCAGCAATGTGGTGTACGCTCAATCTTTAGTTGTTCCATCAATGGTTGGAAGTAACTGTCATAATAATTTCGGTACTTAAAATGCTTGCCATCTTCTGTATGAAACAGGTATTCACAATCTGGATTGGATTCATACCACGCTTTATAGAATGGGAGTACTTTGTCTGCAATCGGTACTTTTCGTATTCCATTATCTGTCTTGCTGACGATGACATCAAAGTATTGTTCATCCAGATGGATATTCTCTTTCTTTAAGTCTAAGAATTCGGAAATTCGAACACCGTTATAGAGAAGCATCAATACAATCTGATAATACTTATCGTCTTTCTGTTCCCAGATCAGGTCAATTTCTTCCTTGGAAAACTTATTCCTGTCATACTTATTTGGATTGCGGTCTTTGTACTGTGCTACATCCACATAGCTGGAGTAGTCTTTATTGCAAATATCGTTCTTCAATGCGAAATCGTAAAGTTGGTTAAACAATACTTTGATTTTCTTAAGTGTAGGAAAATTCTTTCCGCATGTGTCTATGACAGTTTGCAAATCAACCAGCTTCAAGTCTTTAAATACTTTGTTGTAAAGGGTTCCACAGGTCTTGTATGCAGCGGTATAGCCTTTGACATTGGATTCGGATACAGTTGGATATTTGCGTTTTGCCCATTCTTCATATACATCATCGAATGTCATCTTTGCAGCTTTTGTGTCAAATGGATTGTTGTTGTATTCTGCAAGTAACTGCAATCCCTCAGACTTTGTAGTTGCGTATCCTATGATGATAAAGTCCTGAACTTGTTTGTCCTTTTCTTTATCATAATGCCAGCCACCAGTCTTTCTTACAAGATATGGCTTTCTTCTTTTGCCGGAAAGTTTTACAACGCTTCCGTATCCGTTGGGTAACTTCATGTGCACCATTCCTTTCGCTTTTGAATTCAGAAAGCTGAAGCGAATTAGATAGATGATACATTAATCCTCATGGATCACTTTGGTCACACTAGGTCGTATGGTTTTCCAAATCTCGTAATTATCGTTGGTTTGGCTGCCAGAAGCAAGTAATTCTTTCATCGCCTGCCAGTCTTTAAGAAATTGTATGAGACTTTTATTCTCAAAGAAAATTCCTGGCTCTCCATCTACATCCTTTAATGAAATATCAAATACCTCATCAATCGCAAAGAGTAATGGAAGAACATCTCCATCAGCTTCAATATCAAATTCCACTAATGCATTCACATTGACATTTAAAGCTTCTGCTATCTTTCGTAGCTGTTCTGGCTTTGGAAGATTCTTTCCCAATTCATACTTGCGGATTGCAACTTCATGTATTCCACAAGCTTCGCCTAGTTCTTTCTGTGTTAATCCACGAAATGTACGGATTAATTTAATCTTTTTACCTGTATTCATGATATCAACCTCCTGTATTTGTAATATAACATTCTAAAAATGATTAGTCAACATTAAATTATAAACTATTGACAGAGCAACAAAAGGTCTGTATAATGCAAAACATAACAGAGCAAACAATGCTCTATAACAAAGGAGGTGGTAGAGATGCCAGAGGTAATATACAAAGTTGATTTACCAGCCTTTACAGGGAGGAATGTACCAATTAAAGAGATTGCAGCAGCAATTGGAAAGGATGCACAGTATGTAAGGGTTGGGTTGCAACAAGGAATTCTAAAGTTTGGAACAGCGTTAAAGGTAGCAGATTCGTCAGAATATAGTTATTACTGTTCAGACAAAAGAGTTTGGGAAGAAACTGGATATTTCAGAAATGAATCACAAGCAGTATGACGGATAACAGGGAAAGGTGGTGATACAGATGTGGTAATAGATATTCAGACAAAAGAAAAGTCCGAGGCTTTGCACAGCTTCGGACTTGGATAAGAGCAGCGGAGCCACTCGTTATCGTATGTAACGATACAATTATAACATTGGCTCCTAATGCAGACAACATGAGATTTAGGAGGACACAGTAATGAATGAAGAACAAAAAGTAGAATTGAAACTTATCAATATGGAAGAAGTGGTTTCTAAGGAAGTTAGCTGGCTATGGTATCCCTATATACCATATGGCAAGATAACGGTTATTGAAGGAGACCCGGGAGAAGGTAAAACCACACTGGTACTGAAATTAGCAGCAATGCTAAGCAATGGGCTACCGCTTCCCTGCGATGATGATAGACCTTATGAGCCAATCCATATTATTTATCAGACAGCAGAAGATGGAATTGATGACACGATTAAACCAAGGCTGGAACAGAACGGTGCAGATTGTACTATGATTCGGGTGATTGATGAAACAGAGAAAGAACTTAGTATGACGGATGAAAGGCTAGAACAGGCAATCATTGAGACAAAAGCGAAGCTGATTATCTTAGATCCGATTCAAGCCTATATTGGAGCAACGGTGGATATGCATCGGGCAAATGAGATTCGTCCGGTGTTAAAGAAGCTGGGAATGATTGCGGAGAAATATCAATGTGCAGTTATTCTTATTGGTCACATGAATAAAGCATCTGGAAGTAAATCCACTTATAGAGGATTAGGTTCTATCGATATACAGGCAACAGCAAGAAGCGTTATGCTGGTTGCAAGATTAAGAGATAAACCCAGTATTCGTATTATGGCGCAGGATAAATCTTCGCTAGCACCAGCAGGAGATGCCATCGGATTTGAAATGACAGAAGACAGAGGAATGACCTGTATCGGTCCTTATGATATCACCATCGATGAATTGTTAATGGGAAATGAGGGCAGGGGTAAGAAGAAGTTAGACATAGCAGAAAACTTCATTAAAGAATTTTTTGCCGGAAGAAATGAAATCGTATCTAACGACATACTGGAGGAAGCAGCAAAGAGAGGAATCAAACGTAATACTTTATTATCAGCTAAGAAGAAATTAGGTATTCGTTCTGGAAAAGGAAAGCAGGAGGATGGAACAACATTTTGGACATGGCTGATGCCAGAGAAAAGAGTTTAAGAATTTGTATCTTTGGAGAAGTGGATTCTAAATTGTGAAAAGGGTTTAGAATCCGTATATCTAAAGAAAGCGGATTATTAAATTCTTAATCCCCTCGGAGAGCCACCGCATTTTTGGCTTGCCAAAAGTGCTAGGGGGTTATCATCATTGGCAGAGCCAAGATGATAACCGCACTGCTCCGAGAGAACTTACGGATAAGAAGGGAGAAGTTGCCTATGGGTAGTGTATCATATTCAGCACATATCAGTAATGGTAAAAGTGCAATTACAAGTAAAAGTAAATTGGCTGGGGTAGCGAAGCACAATCTGAGAAAATACAAATCTTCGGATTATAGTTCGGATAATATTTATCTTTTACTGGGAACTGCTGATTTGTATCAGGATGTAAAGAATGTCTATCACAGAGAGTTCGATGAAGCGGTTGAGGAATATAACAAGAAGCAGAAGCGACCAGAGAGAAGGATAAAAGATTATTTCGAGCATGTAGCCAATTTAGATCAGGACATGGCAGTTGAGATTATCTTTCAATGTGGAGATAAGAAATTCTGGGAAAAACATGCGGATAATAGAGAAAAAATGTATCATGTGTTTCAGTATCTGTTGACGAATCTGCAACAGGAATTGCCAGATTTCAAAGTCGCAAATGCAGTTATTCATTTCGATGAGGCTAGCCCACATATGCATGTGGTTGGAGTACCTGTTTGGGAAGGAGCAAAGAGAGGACTGCCAAAGAAGGTATCGAAACGAAATGTATTTACACCAGAGACGTTGTCCGTGATTCTTCAGGACAAGTTACGAGAGGAAGCGAATAGTTGCTTTAAATTCAATATTAAGGAAGAACTGGCAGAGAAAAGTCTTGGACGGAATTATGATTTATCTGTTGCGGAATATAAGATTGCGAAGGAAACAGAGCATCTGGAAGAACTACAGAAAGAGATTCATACGTCTGATATAGATTTAATCGCTACAAAAGCGGTAATAAGGCAGATGAACCAGGAGCAGGAACGAAAGATTGAAACTGTAGAGGATGAGCTTCGAGATAAGAATGCTACGATTTCAAAACTTGATTATGAGATAGCTGTGAAACAATCTCAGCTTGCGGAATGTGAAGAAAGCATTTCTAAGCTGGAACAATTCAGAGAGAGTCTAGAAAAGTTGAAAAGCTATATCGCATCATATTTGCCATTATCTCCATTGATTGAAGAATATTTGAATACGGTTGAAAGGGGAGAAGATATTGAGGCTGGTAATAGCTTTCGGGGATTGCTGAATGCAATTGGAGAATTATTGAAATCATTTAAAGAGTTGATTGTTGATGGACTGTGTTGGTTTCCGAGACTTATGAGGTGGACTACGAGTAAGGGAGAAGTTGCTCCTGTATTTAGTGATTACCATAATGAGGGATATAATTATAGGCTGGTGGCTTATCGGAATCTGGTGACGAAGGAGGAGTACAGTGTTGAAAGTGTTCAGAGGGAGATTAAGGCTGAGAATAGGATTGGGACGTTGGAACAGTTAAATCAGTGCATAAAGGAAACAGAAAAAGTCAGATTGAATAATGACTATATTCGCACGATTGAAATAAGATAGAAAATTAGTGCTTTGGGAGAAAATTTCCAAGGCACTTTTTAAAAATACATTGTTAATATATTTGTTGACCGTGCGAGTTGAACGATGTAAAATATTAGACAAGAAGTAAAACTTTGTATATGAGTTTTTATTATCAGGAAGCGAGAAAAATATGGGAAACTTATATGGTGAAAAAGAAAAAAACAAATTGATAGAATTGCTTACGGAAGAATTACCTTCGCTTAGAGCTAAGATTGGCATCACTCAGGCTGAATTGTGTGAGATAGTTGGGATAAGCAGGCAAACATATAGCTCTATTGAAACTAGGAAGAGAAAAATGTCATGGAATATATATTTATCTTTGATTCTGTTTTTTACACATAACGAAAAAACAGAACCAATTATTGATAATATTGATGCTTTTCCAGATAAGCTGAAGAAATCATTAAATATTAATAAGAGATAACGAGGAGGAAGGCAAATGGCATTTTGCGTTAATTGTGGAGAGAAGGTAAATGGGGGAGCAAATTTCTGCCAGAAATGTGGGATTCCCGTAGCAACTGTGAATATAAACAAAGAAAATACTCGTCAGCAAGAATTTGCTGGAAAAATTTATAAATGCCCTAACTGTGGGGAGGTATTAAAGTCTTTCGCTTCTAACTGTCCTTCCTGTGGATTCGAATTGAGGGGAATAAAAGCAACTAGTGCAGTTAAGGAGTTCGCGACAAAACTTGAAGCAATTGAAGATAGAAGAGAATACGAAAAACCAGGTGGACTGTTTAAAAGAGCTGCTGCATTTCAACAAATTAGTAAAACAGATGAACAAAAAATAAGTTTGATCAAGAATTTTGCTGTTCCAAATACAAAAGAAGATATTTTGGAATTTATGATTCTTGCGACATCTAATGTAGACATGGATATTTATGGGACAACCAACACTCCAGTAGCAGGGGCAAAGGCACTTACAGACGCGTGGAATTCAAAGATTAAACAAGTCTATGCAAAGGCTAAAAATTCATTTGGGACGGATACAGATTTTAGTAGGATACAGGAACTTTATGATTCGTGTAATACAGATATTGCAAAACAAAAGAAAAAGAAGATATTAAAATGGGTATTGCTAGTGGGTTGGATTCCATTATTGTGGATAATTATAATTGCAGAATTGATGATAAGTGGTCCAAAGGATGAGGCTAAAGAATTATCAAGACTTGATGTAATTGTAGTAGATGTTCAAGATGCACTTGATAAAAGTGAATATAAGCTTGCATTAAGAATAGCAGATTCTATTGATTATCAAAGGTATGATGTTGAAATGGAAAGAAAATGGGATATTCAACGTGAATATTGGATAGATAAAGTATTGGAAGAAGCAAAGAACAATGGTGTGGAACTTGAATTTACTCCAAGTGAGGATGTGGACAATGCGAATGATGATGAAACAAATAAGCCATCTAGCGAAGGAATAGTTGATGGATTTAAAGATGGGTTATCCTCAGGCAGTGAAAATATAGAAAATAATATTGAACAGTTTAAGGAAAATTTGAATGGTAAGGAAGGAGAATGATTATGGCACTATTTGGAAAACCAAGGGCAGGAGGATTTATGGATGAAATCCGCTGCGATGAGCCTTCATATTTAATTTGGAAATGGCATCCAACAGGTTCACAGCAAGGAAATAACAATAGAGAGAATGCAATCAGATGGGGTTCATCTCTTAGGGTAAAAGATGGAGAAGCAGCAGTATTTGTGTATAATCAAAAAGATGGAGTTATGCAAGATTTCATTGAAGGACCGTGTGATCAAATACTAAAGACCGAGAACTTACCTGTTCTCGCTAGTATTATTGGATTGGCATATGAAGGTGGAACACCGTTTCAGGCAGAAGTGTATTTTATTAATTTAGCAAAGGTTGTACAAATTCCTTTTGCTGTTCCGTTTTTTGATTTGTATGATCCAAGATTTTTGGATTTTGGAGTTCCCACAGCTGTTCGAGGAAAGATTACGTTCAATATTGCAGACTATAGAGAATTTATTAAATTACATAGGCTGGCAAATTTTGATTTAAATGCATTTCAAATTCAGATACGTGACGCGATAGCTCGATATGTAAAAGGCATAGTAGCGAATGCACCAGCAGAAAAAAATATTCCTGTCGTTCAGATTGAGCGTGAAATTCCCCGAATTAATGAATTAGTTGAAGAAAGCGTAAAAGAACGTTTTGAGAAAGACTTCGGAGTAAATGTTACTGCGGTGGATATTAGTGCCATTGAAATTGATAAAACAAGTGATGCTTATATGCAGTTGAAGAGTGTTACATTAGACGTAGCATCCGCAACAGTACATGCACAAACAGATGTAAACATAAAGAATATGCAAGATACTCAAAAAATCAATGCTGAAAACATGGAAGAAACAATGCGAATTCAAAGGGAAGAGGCTCAGTATGCACAAAGAAAACAAACAGAGTCTGCGAACTTTGCAGCATACCAACTTGAAAAGCAAGCAGAAGTAGGTATTGCCGGTGCAAATGCATTAGGACAAATGAGTACAAATGGCGGTACAGAAATGTCTGGTGGCGGTGGAATGAATCCTGTTGGCATGATGGCTGGGATGGCTATGGGTGGAGCTATAGGACAGAATATGGCAGGAATGATGAATAACATGATGGGCGGAGTACAACAAGCAACTCTTGGTGCGACTCCACCACCAATCATAAATACTGTATATCATGTTGCTGTAAATGGACAAGCCACTGGACCATATGACATTAATACACTGAGTCAGATGGCATCAGCAGGAACATTTACAACAGCAAGTTTAGTATGGAAGCAAGGAATGGCAAACTGGGTTGCAGCAGAGACAGTTCAAGAATTACAGCCTGTATTTGGCAGTGTAGTTCCACCTATACCACCAGTTCCACCAACTGAATAAGGAGGTACGAAAATGAGCGATAATAACTTTTATTCAATGGATAAACTTGTAGAGTTTGGTATGGGTGTTACAATCGCAAATCAAATGGCTACATCAATGAATCAAACGCTAAATCAGATGAGCATTCCGGGAGCTGGAAAGTTGATGCTAATGCAAGCGGAAGAGGTTTATTATGCTATTCTTGATGACAAGCAGGAAGGTCCTTATTCGTTGACAGAGTTAGCTAGAATGATTTCAGATAAAAAGCTTGTGAAAGAGACATATATCTGGAAGCCGGGTATGACACAATGGGATTTGGTTGAGAATGTGAGCGAGGTGTTAAGGCTGGTTGCACTGACACCGCCACCTATACCTGAAATATAGTTAAGAGGTGTTTGGTTGGATAATAAAGAATATTATGAATTGATACATTTTCATATTGATGAATTAAAACAATTTAGTGAAAATTTGAAAAATATGACAGCAAAAGTGTTAGGAAATAATTTGCTGCTTATTGATATGTGTTTTTGTGCAATGCTGGACAGAAATATTTGTTTGAACAATGGTTTTATTCAAATGCTTGAAAGTCGGAATCTTACATGTGCAGGAGCAATATTGAGATTGCAGTTAGATAATTGCATGAGGCTCTTTGCGGTATGTATTTCACAAGATGAAAATGAGGTCGCAAAATGTGTGATAGATGGGGGACAAATTAGAAATCTCAAAGACAAAGATGGAAAGAAAATGAATGATGGATATTTGAAAAAAGAACTAAGTAAATATGAAGAGACGTTCGAAGAAGTATATAATCAAACTTCGGGATATATCCATTTTTCAGAAAAGTCATTTTTTCAATCAGTAAGTGCGGGAGAGAAGAGCAATTTTATGATTCAAGTTGGCGGAGAGAGAAATGAAAAAATAAATCCTTTCTTGATTGAATGTGCAGATGCATTTGTTTTCTTTCAGAAATTCTTTTTTAATTTGATGGAAGTAGCGATAAAAGCAAAAGAAAGAGTTGATGTCAATTTAGAGATGGGAGAAAAGATAGGGGACTAGCGATAAATACTGTAAAAAAGTATTATAAGAATTATAATTTGAGGTGAAGTTCTTTTTGTGAATAAGAATATACCAATAAATAATATATAATGAAGGGAATGAGAAATATGAAGGCATTATTATCGGTGGATGAATTGGTGATTCACATGAAGGAAAAGGGAATCACCTTTAATGAAATTACAGAGGATGAGGCAAAGGAATTCTTGACAAAAAATAATTATTATATGAAATTAGCCTCATATCGATCAAATTATGTTAAGTGCGATACTGGTAAAAGAACTGGGAAATATTGTAAACTTGATTTTGCATACTTAAAAGAATTATCCACTATCGATATGTATCTAAGGTACAAAATAATGGATATTTGTCTTGATATAGAACATGCGATTAAGGTGAAATTGTTAAATGAGGTGACAAATAATCCGGATGAAGATGGATACAATATAGTTAGAAAATTTCTTGCACAGGATATTCATTTTAGAGTTCTGAAAAACATTAAAAGTCATAAGTCTGGCGAATATTGCAAA
Source organism: Clostridia bacterium (assembly GCA_009929525.1). Lineage (GTDB taxonomy): Bacteria > Bacillota > Clostridia > Lachnospirales > Lachnospiraceae > Oliverpabstia. The sequence goes on from SAAH01000064.1 coordinate 22,780, forward strand.
GATTTAATTGAAAAATATTATCCATATTTTCCAATATGGGTATTTGTAGAATTGATTTCGTTTGGAGATTTATTATATTTGTGTTCTTTTTACGAGGAAACATATGGCGTTAGAATAGTAAATAATAAACTTATGAATACTGTGAGAGATATCAGAAATGCATCGGCTCATAGTAATTGTTTGCTTAATCAGATGACAACCGAGATTGATAGCACGAAGCAGCCTAATAATGAAATCACTACTTTTATTAAGAACATGCGGAATATCTCTACTTCGTCAAGGAAGAACAATTTAAAATATCAATTTACATACAGTTTTATTACATTACTCTATGTATATGATGGATTAATCCAGGAAACATCAAAAAAGAAAAGATATACTGAATTACAATCATTTATGAATACTCGTGTTAATAGAAATCCAGATTACTTCAAGAGCAATTCAAAAGTGATAGGTGTATATGAATTTTTGAAAAAAGTTATTGACAATTTGGCAAAAACTGAATATACTATATTACATAATTGAAAAGTCAGTAGAGGCTTTTGTAGGGAGTGGCACAAAAATGTTCCACTCCTAATTTTATGTCAAAAAAATGATTTAAGCATTATGGTTCCCAGTCCTCATCCATAGCATCCGCCCATCCCTGTAACTCTCCATCAAGAGCCAGAGCAGCATAAGTAAGAGGATCATCAATCGCCAGATTATCAATCAGCCGTTGCGAATTAGGTGTGGTATGCAATCCATCCTCTGCAACAGCGCAGGATAAAAAGAGCAAGGTTTTATCAGCAAAGGCAATATCAATGCCATTCTTGTATTGATTATAGTAAGCATAATGTATCTTCATTTGTTTTGTCCTTTCTTGATTGGGTATTATTTTGACAAGTCCGGTGTAGTAATGGGACTTGCAGGGTAACTAACAGGTATGCAACATAATATTGCACAAACCCTGTATTTCTGGGCTTTTCGAGATATCAAAACGTTAATTTCAGTTCTCAAAGAGATAATTATACTGTTCATTACATCTTACGATGCTACAGAACAGATCAGAACACCCCAGGATCATTGGTCCTGGGGTGTTCTATTATAACTGTGGCAGAATTATAGCAGTAAAAGCCAGAATTGCAAAACCATTAGTATATTTTATTACATGAAATTTTATTCATTTGAATCCGTAAGCCGTTTCACATGGATCATACGGGAGCGTATGTTTTGCATTTTTTCAGGTATATGATCTTTGGGCATATTGTTGTGAACAGAGATGGTTCCTGCTTCTTTGGCAGTCTGGTAATACCACACCTTATAGTCAACAGCATCGATACACTCTAAAAGCTGTTTTAAAGTTTTCTTCAAATGAAATTGCTTTTCGATGAAAAGCGAAAGACATTTATCTATGTTCATATCTCCTTCCTCCAACCATTGGATATACTGGCGCATTTCGTTGATTGTCATTCCACAGTGTTTCATGCATTCGATCATATAGATTGTCTCAAGATCAGCATCACTGAATAATCTTGTTCCATTGGAATCACGCTGTATAGCCGGGAAAAGACCTTCTTTCAGATAATAGCGGATGGTGTATGGGGTAAGACCTGTTCTTTGTGATACATCTTTTACGGTATAGAACATAAATCCTCCTGACTGATTAAAAAAATATGGTTACTATGTTGCTTGCTGATTGAAAAAACGATTATGGGCGGATAAATCTCAGTTTCCAGAGTGAAGTGACACTCAATAATAAATAGGTGCAAATGGCGACACCCAACGGTCGCTTTTGCGGAGCTAATCGGCCGCAATGCGTAGCAAAACGGCCGTAATAGTACTTACCATTAAATACAAATTGT
>SAAH01000065.1 GCA_009929525.1 Clostridia bacterium
GGAATCAGATTCCTTATATTTGGGGCATTTTTTGAAAGTTGTTTATAAAGACATGGTTTAATTCAGGTCTATGTGGATAAAACTGCGGAAACTCAAGGATTTTTCGACATTGCCATCTGTTAATAAATGTCGTATAATTGCTTCGTCTGGTTTTTTATATACTTATATAAGAACAAACGTAGTTATTCAGTAGATAGTATCCTGCGAGGGTACTAAACAGATACGAACAAACGTAATTATACATTTACTGGATAGTTACAAAATAATATTTATCTCAAATCCATATTACATATGGATTTTTTTAAGAAAAGGAGGTGGCAGTTATTACTGCTACAGAAAACAAAACATACACACTTGGAATTGATATCGGTTCCACTACGGTCAAGATCGCCATTTTGAATGAAGAAAATGATATTCTCTTTTCCGATTATGAGCGCCATTTTGCCAATATCCAGGAGACTTTGGCCGGCCTGTTAAAAAAAGCCGGTGAAAAGCTCGGTGAACTTACTGTTCATCCTGTAATTACAGGTTCCGGCGGACTTGCTCTTGCCAAACATCTTGAGGTTCCTTTTGTACAGGAAGTTATCGCCGTTTCTTCTGCTTTGCAGGAGCGGGCACCTCTTACTGATGTTGCTATAGAACTTGGCGGCGAAGATGCAAAGATCATATATTTTGAAGGCGGCAATATCGAACAGCGAATGAATGGTATCTGCGCCGGCGGTACAGGTTCCTTCATCGATCAGATGGCTTCTCTTCTTCAGACAGATGCCTCTGGACTCAATGATTATGCAAAAGATTACAAAGCTCTTTATCCTATCGCAGCACGCTGTGGTGTATTTGCAAAAACAGATATCCAGCCGCTTATTAACGAAGGTGCTACAAAGGAAGATCTGGCAGCATCTATTTTCCAGGCAGTTGTCAATCAGACTATCAGTGGTCTTGCCTGTGGAAAGCCGATCCGTGGACACATCGCTTTTCTTGGCGGTCCTCTTCATTTTCTTTCCGAACTTAAGCATGCATTTATCCGTACCCTGAAGCTGGATGATGAACATACGATCGTACCTGACAACTCACACCTTTTTGCTGCCATTGGCTCCGCACTTAATGCCGATGAAGATGTCAACGTATCACTCAGCGAAATGGAACAGCGCCTGACCAATTCTGTCAAACTTGATTTTGAAGTAGAACGTATGGAACCTTTATTTGCTTCTCAGGAAGAATATGATTCCTTCAATGACAGACAGAGCCAATATAATGTAGTTACGGCAGAGATTGAAAACTACGAGGGAGATTGTTTTCTCGGCATCGATGCAGGTTCTACCACTACAAAGGCTGCTCTTGTCGGCGAAGATGGTTCCTTACTGTACTCCTTCTATAGCAGTAATGATGGAAGCCCTCTTGCTACAACGATCCGGGCGATCAAGGATATCTATACGAAACTACCTGACACAGCAAGGATCGCCTATTCCTGTTCTACAGGCTACGGTGAAGCACTGATAAAAGCTGCCCTTCTTCTTGACGAGGGTGAGGTTGAGACTGTTTCTCATTATTATGCAGCAGCTTTCTTCAATCCGGAAGTAGACTGTATCCTGGATATCGGCGGCCAGGATATGAAATGCATCAAGATCAAAAATCATACCGTAGACAGTGTTCAGTTAAATGAAGCCTGTTCTTCCGGATGTGGATCATTTATCGAAACCTTTGCAAAATCCTTGAATTATAGTGTTCAGGACTTTGCGAAAGCGGCTCTCTTTGCCGAACATCCGATTGATCTTGGTACCCGTTGTACGGTATTTATGAATTCTAAGGTAAAACAGGCACAAAAAGAAGGAGCTTCTGTCGCTGATATTTCTGCCGGTCTTGCATATTCTGTTATTAAAAATGCACTTTATAAAGTAATCAAGGTATCCGATGCTTCGGAACTTGGCAAACAGATTGTCGTTCAGGGCGGTACCTTCTATAATGATGCAGTTCTTCGAAGCTTTGAAAAAATAGCTGACTGTCAGGCCATCAGGCCAGATATCGCAGGTATCATGGGTGCTTTCGGCGCTGCTCTTATCGCAAGAGAACGTTTCGAAGAAGGACAGGAAACTTCCATGCTTTCTATCGAGAAAATCAATGAGCTGAAATATACTACAAGTATGGCAAACTGTAAAGGCTGTACAAACAGCTGTCGTCTTACTGTAAACCGTTTTTCAGGCGGACGTCAATATATCAGTGGAAACCGCTGTGAACGTGGTATCGGAAAGCAGAAAAACAAAGACAATATTCCAAACCTGTTTGATTATAAGTATAAGAAGATATTTGGATACACTCCACTTGAAGCTGATAAAGCTATCAGAGGCAAAGTTGGTATTCCACGAGTACTGAATATGTTTGAAAACTATCCGTTCTGGTTTACTTTCTTTACAAAGTTAAAATATCAGGTGGTCCTGTCTCCGACTTCCACCAGGAAGATTTACGAACTGGGTATCGAGTCCATCCCAAGTGAGTCCGAGTGTTATCCGGCAAAACTTGCTCATGGACATGTCTCATGGTTGATAAAACAGGGCGTAAAGTTTATCTTCTATCCTTGTATTCCATACGAACGAACAGAGTTCCCGGATGCAGTCAACCATTATAATTGCCCTATCGTTACTTCTTATGCAGAAAACATTAAAAATAATGTAGACGAGTTAAATGATCCATCCATTGTATTTAAGAATCCATTTCTGGCATTTACCAGCGAGGAGATTGCTGTGACCCGTCTTGTAGAAGAATTTTCAGATATTCCTTCTCAGGAGGTAGAACAGGCAGCTCACGCCGCATGGAAAGAACTTGAACATATGCGTCAGGATATCAAGCGTAAAGGTGAAGAAACCCTGGAATACATGGAGAAGACCGGAAGACGCGGTATCGTCCTTGCGGGACGTCCCTATCATATCGATCCGGAGATCCACCACGGTATTCCTGAGATGATCAATTCCTATGGTATCGCTGTTTTGACCGAGGATTCTGTATCTCACTTAGCACCGCTGGAACGTCCGATCCGTGTCAATGACCAGTGGATGTATCACACACGATTATATGCAGCAGCAAACTTCGTAAAAGAAAGGGAAGATCTTGATCTTATCCAGTTAAATTCCTTTGGATGCGGTCTGGATGCTGTTACTACCGATGAGGTTCAGGAAATCCTGTCAGACAGCGGAAAGGTATATACCTGCCTGAAGATCGATGAAGTAAATAACCTCGGAGCTGCCAGGATCCGTGTTCGTTCCCTGCTTGCTGCTATCCGGACACGCAACAAGATGAAGCAAAAGCGGATCATCAAACCATCTTCTATCAGTAAAGTTTCTTTTACTGAAGAAATGAGGAAGAAATACACGATCCTTTGCCCACAGATGTCGCCGATACATTTTAGTATCCTTCAGGCTGGCTTTAACGCAAGTGGCTATAATCTTGAAGTTTTGCCAAATGACAACAAACAGGCAGTGGATGTCGGATTAAAATACGTTAACAACGATGCATGTTACCCTTCACTGATGGTAGTCGGTCAGATCATGCAGGCTTTATTGTCCGGTCAATATGATCTTAATAAGGTAGCGATCATCATGTCACAGACTGGTGGAGGCTGTCGTGCTTCGAACTATATCGCTTTTATCCGTCGTGCACTGAAGAAAGCTGATATGGAACAGATTCCAGTTATTTCCATCAACCTCAGCGGACTGGAAAGTAATCCTGGTTTTAAGATCACACCGGGTCTTGCCCGCCGTCTGGCATATGGCTGTATCTTCGGAGATATTCTGATGAAATGCGTATATCGTATGCGCCCTTATGAATTAAAAAAAGGCTCTGCAAACAGATTACATAAAAAATGGGAAAAGATTTCTATCGATTTCGTATCTGGAAAACATCTGAGTCATACAAGGTTCAAACAGATATGCCGTACGATGATCCGTGACTTTGATCACCTTCCGATCGATGAAACACTTAAAAAACCGAGAGTTGGAATCGTAGGCGAGATTCTTGTCAAGTTCCTCCCTGCAGCTAACAACCACCTTGCCCAGCTTCTTGAAAAAGAAGGTGCTGAACCGGTTGTTCCGGATCTGATCGATTTTATGTGCTATTCCTTCTATAATCAGAACTTCAAACATGAATATCTGGGATTCAAAAAATCCGCTGCCGTTACTGCCAATGCAGGTATCGCAGCAATCAACTGGTTAAGAAGTGCAGCTACTGAAGAATTCAAAAAGAGCCGCCACTTTGAACCACCGGCAAATATCAGCGATCTTGCCAAAATGGCATCTCCGATCGTATCCATTGGTAATCAAACTGGAGAAGGTTGGTTCCTTACCGGTGAAATGATGGAACTGATCCATAGCGGGGCAAGCAATATCGTATGTACCCAGCCATTTGGATGCTTGCCAAACCACGTTGTTGGAAAAGGTGTTATCAAAGCGATCCGAAGAAAGCATCCGGATGCCAATATCGTAGCTATCGATTACGATCCTGGTGCATCTGAAGTAAATCAGCTGAACCGAATCAAACTTATGCTTTCTACAGCTCAAAAAAATCTATAATCATAAAAAATAATACAATAAAAGACAGGCAGATGATAATAATAAATCATCATTTGCCTGTCTTTTATTGTTTGTTACTATTGAATATTAAAAACCTTCTACTCTTCTCTTTTTGCGGAGCTGATATCTTTTCACTCCGCCTTCCCATTCAACTTTTTCTGTTTCGGTTTCCACCAAAAGTCCCGGAACTGAGATTGGATGGTGATTCTCATCTACAGCAACCATAACAACATAAGCCCGGTTGATCACCTTTCTCATGCCATGACGATTCTCTACATAAGTATCCACACGAACTTCCATAGATGTAGTTCCTACATGAGTGATCTTTCCCCTCAGTACAATAACATCATTTACATTGGCGCCTTCCTTGAAATTGAGATTATCTATCGCCGCTGTCGTAATGTCCGCCTCACTGTGTCTCATGGCAACTATACTTGCAATCTCATCGATCCAGCTCATCAGCTGTCCTCCAAACAGATTGCCATATCCATTCAAATAGGAATGTCTCATCAGATAAGTCTGCTCTGTCTGTGAATCTGATACTCTTTTGTATCTTTTATCCATTTTTTTCACCTGCTTTTACAAATTTGTAATTTCGTAAATCCTAGCGAAATACTTTTATTATGCGTAATACCTTAACAATATAATTTCCCATTGGGAACTTTCTCATCTCTGCTTCTGTTGTCTTCGAAACAAGGACAAATAAAATCATATATACCAGTACTGCTATGACCAGTGCCAATGCAAGGCATACGATCCTTATCGGAAGTACCAGATAAAGTCCATAGTAAACACACCATGCGGCCACACCCATACCGGCTGCTGCAATCAATGGTTTTCCGTATCCATTCTTAAAATCATTCTTATGATTCAGATATTTTTTCAATGACAATGCATTCAGCAAACACATGGCGACTGCAAATACAAGGCTTGAAATAAGAACAGAAAATACTCCGATGCCAGGCAGAAACCAGGAGCAGACCGCAACTGTGATCACATTAAGTACTAAAGAAATAGCCGCATTCCTAAGTGGTATCTTAGCCTGTCCGATTGCCTGCAGTACACCATTGGTGATCGTTGAAAGTGCTGAAAAGATAACCGTTATCGCACCAAAAGCCAATAGCTGTCCGGAAAGCGCACTGCTCGCCGGGAAGAGCACTTTGGATATAGGAAATGCCAGTACCGTAAGTCCCACTGCCGCCGGGATACATAAAAACATCGTAAGAGAGATTCCCTCATTGATCTTTTTATTGGCAGAGACATAATCCTTCGTGATATAACGGGATGCGATCTCCGGCATCATTGCGGAAGAGGTGGCACTTGACAATGCCAAAGGGATATTAATGAGCGTAATATAGTAATTACTGTACTCTCCCCACTGTCCGCTGACTGTCTCAGCAGCAACCTTCTTTAATGCCAATACATCTGAAAATATCTTCGAATCCAGATAACTGCTGGCATTATAAAGAAATGTATTAAATATGATCGGTGTTACGATCACAAATATGATCTTAAATACTTCACCGAGAGTTTCTTCTTTTTCATGGTGATCATGCCTGATCTTGCGGTTGATTGATTTTCTGTTAATTGCATATACGATACACATAAAAATCAATCCAACGATCACACCGGCTGTGGTTCCCATAGAACTTCCTGCCGCACCGTAGATTGCTTTTGTCTTGTCGTCCACACTAAAGCTTTTGATAAATAACCAAGCCGCACCTATACTTACGATCGCATTGGCTATCTGCTCAAGAATCTGGGACATGGCTGTAGGAAGCATGGTACTGTGTGCCTGAAAAAACCCTCTCATTACACCTAATATAGCAGACAAAAAGATCGTCGGTGCCAAAAGGCGTAAAGCAAGCAATGCTTCCTGCTGATTGCTTGGAAGCAAATATTTGCCCAGGAAAAATGCTACCAGTGCTGCCAGTCCGCCGACACAGGCCGCATAAAGAAGTGCTCCCTGAAATACCTTTTGTGCATTCTTATATTGTTTCAGTGCCAGACGTTCCGATACGACCTTAGACACAGCCATAGGAATACTATAGGAAGAAATAAGCAAAAGAATCACATAAACATTATTCGCATATCCCGAATAACCAAGACCCACATTTCCAAGGACCATACCTAAGGGACTTTTATATAAAAGTCCTATGATTCTTGAAATCAAAGTCGCCATCATTAAAAATGAAGCATTTTTTACCAACGTATTACTTTTACCCATGTTATTTCCTGCCTTTATATATTCTCTATCTGCCAGTCGATAGGTTCTATGCCATGACTTTTAAGATAATCATTTGTTTTGCTGAACGGTTTACTGCCGAAAAATCCTCTGTATGACGATAATGGGCTGGGATGCGGTGCCTCCAGGATCAAATGCTTTGAAGGATCCAGCATACTCTTTTTTTGCTGTGCCGGTTTGCCCCAAAGAATAAACACCATTGGCCGATCCTGCGCGGCAAGTACTTTTATCGCTGCATCAGTAAATTCTTCCCAGCCGATCCCTCTGTGGGAATTGGCCTGATGTGCCCGCACAGTCAGCACCGTGTTCAATAACATAACGCCCTGCTTCGCCCATTTTTCCAGATACCCATTGTTAGGGATATAACAACCCAGGTCATCTTCCAATTCTTTATATATATTCACAAGAGAAGGCGGTATCTCCACATCTGGCTTTACAGAAAAGCAAAGTCCATGAGCCTGTCCGTCTCCGTGATAAGGATCCTGCCCCAGGATAACTACTTTCACCTGATCCAATGGCGTGAAATGAAACGCATTAAAGATATCATCCGCTGCAGGAAATATCTTACGCGCTGCGTATTCCTGACCTACTGTCACAAACAGCTTCTTATAATAATCTTTATGAAATTCTCCACCTAAGGCTTTCGCCCAGCTGCCTGATATAGGAGGCATACCTTTCACCCCTTTCTTATAAACGTACAGGAAGTCCGCGATCCCGAAGATACGCTTTTACTTCTTTTACTTCCAGTTCTTTGTAATGAAATAACGAAGCAGCAAGCGCAGCATCTGCACCGCCCTCTGTCAATGCATCATAAAAATGCTCCAATGTTCCCGCACCGCCTGAAGCGATTACAGGAATCGAAACCGCATCTGCGATTGCCCTTGTCAGCTTCAGATCATAACCGGCTTTTGTTCCGTCCCCATCCATACTTGTAAGAAGGATCTCACCGGCGCCCAGTGCTTCCGCTTTCTTTGCCCATTCCACAGCATCGATACCAACATCGATTCTTCCGCCATTTTTATATACGTTCCATCCACTGCCATCCGCACGCTGTTTTGCATCTATGGCAACAACTACGCACTGGCTTCCGAACTTCAAAGCTGCTTCATGGATAAGCTCCGGACGATTGATTGCCGAAGAATTGATGGAAATCTTATCAGCACCCTCCCGAAGAAGAAGTTTAAAGTCATCCACTGTTCTTATTCCACCACCCACAGTAAATGGGATGAATACATTGGCTGCCACTTTTCTTACCATGTCAACTACAGTATTTCTATTGTCTGAGGAAGCTGTGATATCCAGAAAGACTACTTCATCGGCACCTGCCTCATCGTAAGCCTTTGCTACTGCCACGGGATCTCCCGCATCCTGCAGATTAACAAAATTAACTCCTTTTACTACTCTTCCATTATTGACATCCAGACATGGAATAATTCTCTTTGTAAGCATACTAGCGTCCTCCCTCTGTCTTAATAGCTGCGAAGTTTCTCAGGATCTGTAGTCCGATCTTCGAACTTTTCTCAGGATGGAACTGGCAGGCGAACAGATTATCCTTTTCCACAGAAGCATGGATATAGGTTCCGTATCGGGTAGCGGCTGTCACGATCTCTTCTTCCTCCGCTTTCAGATAATAAGAATGTACAAAATACACGTAAGCATGTTCCTCAATACCTTCAAACAACCTTCCTTTATTAGGAAATGTGATATCATTCCAGCCCATATGAGGGATCTTCAATCCTTCTGCTGCCGGTATCCTAAGGATTTCTCCTTTTAAGATACCCAGTCCCTCTACGCCAGGGCTCTCCTCACTTCTTTCAAACAAAAGCTGTAATCCAAGACAGATTCCCAAAAATGGGATCTTTCTCGCAACGACTTCTTTTATCACCGATACAAGGCCAAAACGATGAAGATTCTCCATCGCATCTCCAAAACAGCCTACACCCGGCAGGATCACCTTATCTGCTGCAAGAATCTCCTTGGGATCTCTTGTAACGATAACATCCTCTCCGATCAATATCAGGGCTTTTTCCACACTTTTCATATTCCCAGCATCGTAGTCTATCAGTGCTATCATGATATTCACTCCTCTTTATGTACTTTATCTACAAAAATCAACTTTAAGTTTACCACAGATTTTCTTACATTGCTATAAAAAAACTGCAAAACACTTTTTTTGAAAATGTTCTGCAGTCCATATTGTTTTTTATATTTCTCTGGAAAAGAATGGTTATGATTCCTTCGAGCTGTCAGCATCAAGAGTAAACCAGAAAGCCACACCATTATCAAAGTTCTTGACACCACAATGTTGATTCATGGACTCCATGACCGCCTTTACGATAGATAGACCGATACCGCTGCCACCATATTCTCTGGTCCTTGCCTTGTCCACCTTATAGAACTTGATCCATATTTTATCAAGATCTTCTTCCGGGATCACATCTCCCGTATTAAATACGATAGTCTTTACCGTATTTCCATCCTGTACACAGCGGATGTCAATCTTCATTTCATTTTTGACGTGATGGATCGCATTGGTCACGTAATTGGTTATCACTTCTTCAATCTTGAATTCATCTCCCCAGACATAGATCGGGGAAGTCTGTTTGAAGATCACCTCGGCCTCAGCCTGCTGTGCCAGCAATGCTGATGACTGCAAAACTCCCTGGATAAGAGCTGTCAGGTCAAATCGTTCCATCGTCACCTGATCATTTCCAAATTCAAGCTGGTTGAGCGTCAGCAATTTCTTTACCAGCTGATTCATCTTTCCAGCTTCATCAATAATGACTTCACAATAAAACTCCCTGCTTTCCGCATCATCATTGATATTATCCTGAAGACCTTCTGCATAGCCCTGGATCAAAGCTATCGGTGTCTTCAGTTCATGGGATACATTTGACAGGAATTCTTTTCTCATCTCATCAATCTGTTCCTTTTTCTCTATATCTTTTTGAAGCTCATTATTGGCAGTCTTTAACTCTGCGATCGCTTTTTCCAATGTCTCCGACATCTTATTAAAATTATGTCCCAGAATGCCAATCTCATTTTCCCCGCCACTGGTATACTTGACATCAAAATCAAGGTTTGCCATCCTCTGGGAAATATCCGTAAGCTCTGTGATCGGTTTCGTGATCTTACGGGCAAAAAATCCAATGAAGACAGCTCCCGATACGGTGATAAAAAGGGCGATCGCCAGATAAAAACGATTAGACAGGGCAATACTTTCTTTGATGCTTTCTATCGGACATCGAAAAATAAAAGCAATCCCATCATCTGTCATCCCATACATCTCAATAAAATCCATCTGGACCACACTATCCTGATTGCGAAGGATCGTATACGCGTCTTCCTTTTCGATGATCTGATCCCCTTCCGGCTCTAATTCCATGATGTAGCCAAACAGTCTCGCTCTAAGACGGGTCGCATCTTCCACTCTCAGATTGCTGTAACGCAATGTATTCTTATTGCTGTCAAAAAGAACAATAGAAAGGTTATTAGTCACGCAAAACTTTGATATCTCTTCATCTTCCACATTGCCATAATTTTCAATGATCGTTTTGTATCCGCTTTTCAGGATCTTCTCTTTATTGGAAAGATAGAACCTCTCCATAAATCCACAGTTAAGGATCACGATCAATGCAATCGCAAGAAATACAAAGCTTAAAAACACAGATATGATCTGCCATCGGATCGATTTTTTCATTCTGTCACCTCGAACTTATAGCCCATCCCCCAGATTGTTTTTATGAAATCTCCTTTATCACCCATTTTGCTCCTGAGCTTCTTTACATGTGTATCAATTGTCCTTGCATCTCCAAAATAATCATAATTCCATACATGATTCAAAATCTTTTCTCTTGAAAGAGCAATGCCCTGATTCTCCATAAAATAATTCAAAAGCTCGAATTCCTTATAACTCAGATCGATCGGCGTGCCATCCACAGTAACCAGATGAGCCGTTTTATTAAGGACGATACCACCAATATTCAGTGTATCTTCCTGTTCACTCACGCCGGTACGCCGAAGGATAGCCTCGACTCTGGCCACCAGGATCTTCGGGCTGAATGGTTTTGATATATATTCATCTACTCCCAGTTCAAATCCAAGAAGCTCGTCCCTCTCATCGCTCTTAGCTGTAAGCATGATGATCGGAACTTTTGAATGCGATCTTATCTCCCTGCATACCTGCCAGCCGTCCATCTTTGGCATCATCACATCCAAAAGGATCAGCGAAATATCTTTTTCAGAGAAAAAAAGATCAACCGCCTGCTCTCCATCTCCTGCTTCTATAACTTCAAAGTCTTTTTTTATAAGAAAATCTCTTACTAATTTTCTCATACGACTCTCGTCGTCAACCACCATAACTTTTAATTTGTTCATGTTACCCGCCTCCTATAGTTTCTTACCAGGTTTGGTTTTCTATAGTATACTGAACAATTATGTTTCTTTTGTGAAATGCTTCCTCATAGTTTTATTTCTTTTGCATTCACTGTTTCTGATCTTGTTAATCTTCTGCTTTTCGTTTTGGATGTGACGTAGTACGCCACTGCACAAAGATACCTGCTGCCATAAATACAATGCTAATAAGCATCATCCACAACCCATTATCAAGCCTTGCCAGCCCTACAATGCCTGAGCTCACACCGATCGCACCGCTGACTGCTGTGATAGCTATAATGCATGGGCGGGCAAATTTTACGATCAAAATACCTACAACGATACCAATAAGGACTCCTGCGATCAAAAATCCCACCTTCGCCTTATCACTGATATTCAATGAATTACCAAATACAAACAACGCGATAGCCGTCATGACCCACCCCAGCAAAAACGCTCCTACCAGATAGATCTCGTAGGCAAGTACTGCAAGTATCAGTCCTGCTGCCAAAGTAACTCCCCATATGACTCCCGGAGTATCCGTAAAACGTGTAGTAACCACATGGCCTGTGATCGCCCCTATAAGGAAGCCTCCCATTGCGATCCATACCTTAAGCAGCTTATACCCCATAAAGCAGTTTAAACTGCCAAAAAGGAACTTCAAGACAAGCCATACAGCTGCCATGGATGCAGCTTTTTGCGCCAGTTGTACATATTCGTAATAAATTTCCATATAGAAAATACCTCCTCACAATTTTCAAAATGTCTTTTGACTTTAACATCATGATATACCAAAATAGTGAAATTGCAAACAAAAAAATATCTCTGTTCTAAATTAATAAAACAGAGACACCCTACCCTATACCCTCATTTCAGCTTCCTGGTGATCACCTTACACTGCTTATTTTTCCATTATCCTTCTAAAATCCCGGCGAGTCATTTTACTGTTCACTATTTGTCATATTTTCCATCTTTCTTATCTTTCTGAACTTCTTTCAATGAGTTGGTTCTCGCCGTATTATCATCGACGCCTTTCATTTTCCAGCTATTATATTTGCTATCCCAGTCTTTGTGATACTCCGTACTCTTAAAGTCATGTGAATTTCTTCCAATACCCGCAACAATTGATAACCCAATCCATATGATCAATATCAATGCAATAAAATCCTCCATGTTATACCTCCCTTATATACACAAATGTCTTGATACTCTGTTTGATACCTTTTTTGATTTAATAAGAAAAAACCCTTATAAAATAAGGGCTTTTCATGGAGCAGAGCCATTAGAATCCGAACTCTAAATATTCGGATTCTGGCTCGTTAGTGGAGTAGATGGGAATCGAACCCATGTCCGAAAGTCAATTCCCTGTTCTTCTACAAGCTTAGTTACTCATTTTACATTCCCTCTGCCACACGAGGAGAAACACCCTTGTGGTTTTAGTAGCTTCATAATACGTCCATAGACTCAAAGCTTTGCCTATGACGTTTCTCACAAAGTCGACGCCAGATTCTTAAAGTGTGAGTGCTCTAAGGCTGACGAGCAGCAACTAGGCTGCTAACGCTAAATTTTCGTCTGCGTTTAAATTTAAGTTTGCCATTTGACGCATCGCATACGGCTTGCTTCACCAGCTGCATAACCCCCGTCGAAACCAGTACTACCCCGAATCAATCGAAGATTTGTATGGTTTACAGACGTTTATTCGTGCTGTTATATTATAAGCAACACAGATACCGATTGTCAAGGGCTAATAAAGATTCTTTACCTTAAAATCTCTTTCAGCTTCCCGTCTCTGGTCCTTTTTCGCGATATCCTGTCTCTTATCATATAATTTTTTACCCTTTGCAAGGCCTATTTCTACCTTTACCAGACTGTTTTTGAAGTACACCTTCAAAGGTACAAGGGTATACCCCTTTTCTGCAATCTGTGCACGCAGCTTTCTGATCTCTGCTTTGTGAAGCAGAAGTTTTTTTATACGAAGAGGATCTTTATTGAAAATATTTCCTTTTTCGTAAGGACTTACGTGCATACCATAGATAAAAACCTCATCATTTTCAATTCTTATAAAGGACTCCTTGATGCTGCATTTTCCCATGCGAAGAGCTTTTACTTCTGTTCCGTGCAGGGAGATACCGGTCTCCAAGGTTTCCTCTATAAAATATTCATGATATGCTTTTTTATTATTGGCAATTAATCGGCTGCTCTTTTCCTTTGCCATACATATTCCTCCCAAGATTAACTTGTTATTTACTCACCACTTGTAGATGCGGGAGTCTTATCTTCTTTCAGGATAAAATCAACTGTCTTTGTTGTGATATCAGCTTCCGCAACAACTACCGTCACTGAATCACCCAGATGATACGTTTTTTTCGATGCTTCGCCCACCATCTGATAATTCTCTTCATCAAAATTATAGTAATCATCATGCATGGTGCTTACATGAACAAGTCCTTCCACTGTATTAGGAAGTTCCACATACAGACCCCATCCGGTAACTCCCGAGATGACTCCTTCGAAGGTTTGTCCGATCCGCAGTTCCATGTACTCTGCTTTCTTAAGTTTGATCGTTTCCCGTTCTACTTCCTCTGCTCTACGCTCTAACATACTTGTTTTTGTTGCCACATCTTCAAGAATCTGAGCATAATACATCTTCTTTTCATCTTTCATCCGTCCGCGGATCGTATCTTTGATGATACGATGGATCTGCAGATCCGGATATCTTCGTATCGGAGAAGTAAAATGACAATAATGTTTAGCTGCCAATCCAAAATGTCCGCTGCATCCAGTAGTGTATTTTGCCTGTTTCATGGAGCGTAGAAGAAGTCTGCTGATAAGCGGTTCTGTAGGTTCTCCTTCAATGGATGCCAATATTTCCTGTACCTCAAGAGGTGTGATTTCTTCATGAGACTTTGTCACATTGATATTCTGATTACGGATAAAGGTAAGAACCTTTTCCATTCTGTCCATATCAGGATTCTCATGAGTCCTATACAGGAATGGAAGTTCTCTTTCACAATACTCTTTTGCCACTGTTTCATTAGCAAGGAGCATAAAGTCCTCTATGATACGGGTAGCAACGTTCTGATCATAGGCTTTAATATCAATCGGATGTCCCATTTCGTCCAGATAGATCTTACTTTCCGGAAAATCAAAATCTATGGAGCCTCTCTTGGTTCTTTTCTTTCGCAGGATAGAAGAAAGATCTCTCATGTTAAAGAATAATGGAACGAGTTCCTTGTATTCGCTCTTAAGTTCAGCATCGTCTTCCAGGATGCCTTTTACTGCTGTGTAGGTCATTCTTCTGTCAACGCAGATCACTGTTTCAGCAATTTTGTGGTCCAGAATATTTCCATTCACATCAATATCCATCATACAACTGAGTGCCAGACGATCCTCCCCCTGATTCAGAGAACAGATTCCGTTGGATAAACGCTTAGGAAGCATCGGGATCACACGGTCAACCAGATACACACTGGTTCCCCTTTTCAGTGCCTCACGATCAAGAGCGCTGTTTGTCTGTACATAATTACTGACATCAGCAATATGTACACCAAGATGATAAATGTCTCCTTCGCGAGTCAGTGAGATTCCATCATCAAGATCCTTTGCATCTTCTCCATCAATGGTGACGATGGTCCAATTTCTTATATCCATTCTCCCCTGAAAATCTGTTTTCTGTATAGTATCAGGTATCTTTTCGGACTGATTGATCACTCTTTCAGGAAATTCCATAGGAAGCTCATAACTTCTGGCAATAGAAAGCACATCTACTCCCGGCTGTCCCTTGCCTCCAAGTATCTCTTTGATCCGTCCCTCTGGATTCTTATTCTTGCCGCCATAGCTTACGATCTTCGCAACAACCTTATCTTTGTTCTGCGCATCCATCGTATGCTCCCGGGGGATAAACAAATCTCTTATGATCTTTGCATTATCCGGGGTGACAAATCCAAAATTCTGATTCTTTTCGAAGGTACCCACCACTTCTGTGATCCCATGGCTTAAGATATTGACAATCTTTCCTTCACGCCTTGCACCCTTTTGTTCTGCTTTGATCTTAACCTCGACCTGATCCTGATGAAATGCGTAAAGAGTATCCTCCTCATGGATGTACAAGTCTTCATCTTCCCCTTCGATCTCAACAAATCCAAATCCTTTGGGATGGGCAATAAATGTACCTACTAAAGTTTCACCTTCTGCTTTTACTTCTGCTTTTCTTACTTTTTCATATTTTCCTTTTGTGACTTTTATCATTCCATCATCCTGCAGGGCATCGAGTACTTCATAAAGATCCGCTCTTTTTCCTTTCGGAATCTGAAGAAGGACTCCTATCTCTTTTGCCCTCATAGGCTGGTATTCTTTATTTGAAATAAAGTCCAATAATAATTTTTTTCTGTTTTTTAATGTTTTTTTGTTCAAAGTATTCCTTTCTGACATTCTTTTCTAAGACTGTCACTATTCATTTCCTAAATTTAACATTAGGCTAAAAAACACTCTTGCATAACTATGCAAGAGTGTTCTTGTTAAAAGTTCATGTTTAATACTACAGCCAACACCATGAATAAAACAGCCATAGCTTTTGTAGCCTTCACTAATTTTCCTTCAATGGAACGACCCTTGTTCCGTCCCCAATACGTATCAGCCATGCCAGAAATAGCACCAAGGCCTTTCTGCTTTCCTTCCTGCATCAGTACTACTACAGTCAAAGCTATACAATCAATTACGAAAAAAATCGTCAATACAATTCTTAAGATATCCACAATCACACCTCCTATAGTCAACCAATGTTCATTTTACCATAGGATTTTAGATATTTCAACAACTATTTGAAAGGATTTTGATATTCTGCTGCCTGACCAAGATATTCTTCTATTCTAAGGAGCTGATTATACTTAACTGTCCGGTCTGTACGGCATGGAGCACCGGTTTTTATCTGCCCTGCATTACATGCTACCGCAAGATCTGCGATAAACGCATCCTCCGTTTCGCCAGACCTGTGGGATATCACCGCGGTGTATCCATGCTGCTGTGCTTCCCTGACTGCTTCCATCGCTTCGGAAAGAGTTCCAATCTGATTCACTTTTACCAGGATGCTGTTGGCCGCCCCAAGAGAGATCCCGCAGCCCAGACGTTTTGTATTAGTCACAAAGAGATCATCCCCGACTAACTGGATCTTTGAACCCAATCTTCTGGTCAGCTCCTGCCAGCCGTCCCAGTCCTCTTCCTCGAGTCCGTCTTCTATTGATACGATAGGATATTTGTTCACCAGCTTTTCATAATACATGATCATTTCCTCTGATGTACGATAGATCTTTGTTCCTTTCATCTCACTCTCGCCTGGAAAATAATAGCTTTCCTCCTCGGGATCATATAGTTCACTTGCCGCTGCGTCTATCGCCAGAGAAATATCTTCTCCCGGCCGATATCCCGCCTTCCGGATGGCTTCTATGATCAAGTCAAGAACTTCCTCCGAGCTTTGAAGATTCGGTGCAAATCCGCCCTCATCCCCAACTCCCGTGGAAAGATTCTTCTCTCTCAGTATGATTTTAAGATATTGATATACCTCAACACACATCTGGAGCCCTTCATGAAAGGTGTCTGCCCCTATCGGCATCACCATGAATTCCTGGAGATCCACCGTATTGTCTGCATGACGTCCTCCATTCAAGATATTCATCATGGGAACCGGCATACGTCTGCTTCCAACCCCTCCCAGATATTGATATAAGGGAAGGCGCATCGCCTGAGAGGCAGCCCTTGCAACGGCAAGAGATACCCCTAGAGTAGCATTTGCTCCCAGACTACTTTTGTTGTCTGTTCCATCTTCATCTAATAATATCTGATCAATGTATGCCTGATTCAAGGCATTTTCACCTACGATCCGCTCTGCCAGTCTTGTATTTACATTTTTAACTGCCTGCAATACACCCAGCCCGCAAAATCGTTTTTCTCCATCCCGGAGTTCCACCGCTTCATACTTTCCAGTGGATGCTCCCGAAGGTACGCTTGCTCTTCCTGTATATCCATCAACTCCTATGATTCCTTCCCCTACCGTCACCTCAACCTCAATAGTAGGATTTGCCCTGGAATCAAGAATTTCTCGCGCGTATACCCGTCTGATCGGTAAATATCGATACATGGCAATACCTCCTGTTCATTCATGATATTTAGTATTGCCTTTTTCGCAAAAAATAACCTTATCCTACAGTTGTTTTCAAATCATTGCATATCGAAAGAATATTTGTTATAATTATGTTATATATATTCTATAACTTCCCAGTTTCCATTTTGTTGTCCAGACTAAAAAGTGAGGTGCACTTATGAGTTGGACACAATTACTTGAACAAAACCTGACAACAGCGGAAGACCTTCAGCAGCTTCTGCATCTGAATATGGAAGACTATCAGCAGCTCAAGAAGATTCTTGAACTATTTCCCATGTCTATTACGCGTTATTATCTCTCTTTGATCGATTGGTCTGATGAATCAGACCCTATTCGTCGTATGTGCATTCCCTCGATCCGTGAGACAGACCTTGATGGAAGCTTTGATACCAGCGGCGAAGCCAGTAACACTGTAGTTACGGGACTTCAGCATAAATATGCCCAATCAGCCATGATACTTTCGACAAACCGATGTGCCATGTACTGCCGCCATTGCTTCAGGAAACGCCTGGTCGGCCTGTCTGAAACAGAAATCGCCTCAAAATATCTGGATGATATTTTGGATTATATAGAAGCGCATACGGAGATCAGCAATGCTCTTATCTCTGGTGGAGATGCTTTTCTAAACAGCAATGAATTGATCAAACGTTATCTTGATCGACTTACTGCCATTGATCATATTGATTTTATACGTTTTGGAACGAGGACTCCCGTTGTTTTTCCAATGAGAATACTGGATGATCCGGAGCTTGTGCAGATGCTTCACACTTACAGCAGAAAAAAACAAATTTATGTTGTAACACATTTTAATCATCCCCGGGAGATCACACCACAGTCAACGGCTGCGGTACAAACCCTTTTAAATGCCGGTATTCCTGTCAGGAATCAAACTGTCTTATTAAAAGGAGTGAATGACAATCCTTCTATATTGGGGATTCTTTTGAAGCAGCTTACTGCAATCGGTGTTCTTCCGTATTATATTTTTCAGTGCCGACCTGTAGCCGGCGTGAAAAATCAATTCCAGGTTCCTATAAAAAAAGGTTACTCTATCGTGGAAGAAGCTAAAAATATGCAAAATGGTATTGGCAAGAACTTTCGCTATGTGCTCTCCCATGATACCGGTAAGATAGAAATCCTTGCCAATTTATCTGATGGATCCACATTATTTAAATATCATCAAGCCAAGGATTCCATAGATGCGGGAAGATTATTCACAAAAGAATTAACCGATACACAGTGCTGGCTTGGCCAAATATAGGCTCCACATAAATAATGATCCCAAAAGACTGCCACAAATAACAAAGTTCTCATACCTGTTGTTATTTGTGGCAGTCTTTTAAATGTTTTATATTTAATTATTTTTTGTCTCAAGTGTAATTTTATATATTCTAACTATATTATCTTTGATTGAATGCTTCCTGAATCGCTTTTTTCACAGCTTCATCTTTTTCGACCGAAAGTTGATAACGGATTCTGGTATCCATATATGCTGTCTGTATCTTAAGACCGGCTTTACATGCACAGATACGGACCTGTGGGTTTTCATTTTCCATGCAATGGGTTATTGTGTTCAATGCATCTTCATCTCCTATGTTAGCGAACGATTCCAGCGCTGCGCAGATAACTTCCGGATCTGTATTTTTTCCTCCCATAAGTTTTACGATTGCACTGCTTTTTCTTTTAGCTTCTAACTTTTTGATTTTTTCGATCGTACTTTGATTACTCATTTTTATATGCCTCCCAGCTATTTTCGTATGTGCGTAAGGCTCCACATATTTATAGTTACATTTTATACCTATATTTTGTCCAAATTGTGTCTATTTTATAAAGTTGCAATTAATATTTTGAAAATACTGACAAATCTAAAAATAGACAAAAAAAAGACCTTAGACGGAAAATAAATTCCATCCAAGGTCTTTTCTTGAATTATTACCAGGATATTAGGCTTTGCCCTTTCACAATATCCAATCGTATTATTTTTTGATCAATAATGATTTGCCAGTCATTTCCTCTGGCTGCTCCATTCCCATAAGCTCGATCAGTGTAGGAATGATGTCAGCAAGGCATCCGCCCTCACGAAGTGTATAAGAAGGATCTGCATTAACAAGGATAAATGGTACCGGATTTGTTGTATGAGCGGTGAAAGGTTCTCCTGTCTCATAATCAACTAACTGCTCAGCATTTCCGTGGTCAGCACAGATAAACATCTGTCCGTCAACTTCTTTTAATGCTTCTACAGCCTTTCCAACACACTCATCGACAGCCTCAACTGCTTTGATAGCAGCATCTTCGATGCCAGTATGTCCAACCATATCCGGGTTTGCAAAGTTAATGATGATCACATCGTATTTGTCTGATTTGATCGCTGCTACGAGTTTGTCACATACTTCATATGCGCTCATCTCCGGCTGCATGTCATAAGTTGCAACCTTTGGTGACTTCACAAGGATTCTGTCTTCCCCTTCGTTTGGCTCTTCGATTCCGCCATTGAAGAAGAATGTAACGTGAGCATATTTCTCAGTCTCAGCGATACGAGCCTGTGTCATATGGTTTGCTGCAAGATACTCACCAAATGTATTCTTGATCTCCTGTTTATGGAAAGCAACCAGTTTGTTCTGGATCGTCTCATCATAATCAGTAAAGCATACAAAGGTAAGATCCAATCTTTTTTCTCTTGCAAATCCTGCAAATTCATCATCACAGAACGCTCTTGTTATCTCTCTTGCCCTGTCAGGACGGAAGTTGAAGAAGATAACAGAATCTTTATCCTGTACCATAGCAACCGGTTTTCCGTCTTTTTCTACAACTGTAGGAAGAACAAATTCATCTGTCTTATCATCATTATAAGAAGTCTGAACTGCTTCAGCCGCATCGGAACCTTTTACTCCAACACCTTTTGTCAGTGCATTGTAAGCAAGTTCCACACGATCCCAACGGTTATCTCTATCCATAGCATAATAACGTCCGGAAACAACACCGATCTGGCCAACACCGATCTCTTTCATCTTTGCCTGAAGAGCTTCGATATATCCTTTACCTGATGACGGAGGTGTATCACGTCCATCAAGGAAACAATGTACATATACTTTTTCCAAGCCTGCTTTTTTAGCAAGTTCCAAAAGTCCATATAAATGAGTGATATGGCTGTGCACACCACCATCTGATAAAAGACCCATAAAATGCAGTGAAGAATTATTCTCTTTTGCATTGTTCACTGCTGCGAGTAATGCTTCATTCTGGAAGAAATCGCCATCCTGAATCTCTTTTGTGATTCTTGTGAGTTCCTGATATACGATACGTCCTGCTCCCATGTTCAGATGTCCTACTTCAGAGTTACCCATCTGTCCCTCTGGAAGTCCTACTGCCATTCCACTTGCATTTCCTTTTACGAATGGGCACTGAGATTTCAGCTGATCCATAATTGGTGTTTTTGCTTCGCAAACTGCGTTTGCTTCACAGGTTTCATTTAATCCATATCCATCTAAAATCATTAAAACGGTTGGTTTTTTACTCATGGTTTCCTCCTCTTAACTACATGCATGTATTCACACTAAGCCTATTGTACCAGAAAAACAGATTTTTTCAAGGGGCATGGCCATGTATTTTCTAATAAACATCTGATTTGGCGGTTGTCTTTTTCCCTTATTTTCGTTAAAATGACTGTATCTCGCCAGTTAATCCAAGTAAACCAAAGCGTGCTTGAATTAATTGCTGCATGATTATATTTCAACTTATTTTAATTTATTTCAACACATGAAAAGGAGAACAAACATGAGAGGATTGGATACCCCGGTTAAAAAGATCCGGAGAAAAGTTTTTACAGAAATTGCCAAAGTAGGTTTTATGTCTTCAGAAGAAACCCTGACAGCAGATGTAGAAGCGATTCCTTACACCATCGTGCAGGAACGTGCCACATACCGTGAGAGCATCTATCGTGAACGTGCAGTTGCAAGCGAAAGAGTTCGTCTGGCTATGGGTATGTCCCTTAGACCTGAGAATAAATCTGTTCACATCACTGCTGGCATCGAAGCAAGCAACATCGATGAGAAATACTATGAGCCACCGCTTATGCAGGTCATCCCATCGGCATGCGACGGCTGCGAACCGAACAAATATGAAGTAAGTAACATGTGTCGGGGCTGTGTAGCTCATCCCTGTTCTGCAGTTTGTCCTAAAGGTGCGATCACTATCATAAAAGGACGTTCTGTTATCGATCAGGAAAAATGTATCAAATGCGGAAAATGTAAAGCCGTATGTCCTTATGATGCCATTTCCCATAAGGAGCGTCCATGTGCAAAGGCTTGTGGAGTTAATGCGATTGAAAGCGATGGTCAGGGACGTGCGATCATCAACAACGACAAATGTGTTTCCTGTGGTATGTGTATGGTAAACTGTCCTTTCGGAGCTATCTCCGATAAATCTCAGATTTTCCAGCTTGCACATTCACTCAAAGAAGGAGGTGAGATCATTGCTGAAGTTGCTCCTGCATTTGTTGGACAGTTCGGACCATCCGTTACTCCTAAAAAGTTTAAGGCTGCTTTATTGGAGCTGGGATTTTCCGATGTATATGAAGTAGCTCTCGGTGCTGATATCGGTGCCATCTCCGAAGCCCATCATTATGCACAGAAGGTACATACCGGAGAACTTCCTTTCCTTTTGACTTCCTGTTGTCCATCCTGGGCTGAACTGGCCAGAAACCAGTTCCCTGATCTGATAGATAGTATCTCTCAGGAACTGACACCTATGGTAGCTACTGCACGAAGCATCAAAAAAGAACATCCAAATGCAAAAGTGGTATTCATTGGTCCATGTGCTTCCAAAAAGCTCGAAGCATCACGTACGGAAGTTCGAAGTGATGTGGAATTTGTTATTACTTTTGAGGAACTTGTAGGAATGTTTGATGCGAAGAATATCGATATTGAATCTTTCGAAGGTGACTCTTCCCTTCACGATGCTACCGGAGCTGGTCGTGGATATGCTGTAGCTGGCGGTGTTGCAAGTGCTATCGAATCCTGCCTGAAAGAATATTATCCTGATATTCCTGTGCATATCGAACATGCAGAAGGACTTGCCGAATGCAAAAAAACTCTGATGCTTGCCAAAGCAGGCAAGATTAAAAATTGTATGATCGAGGGAATGGGTTGTCCTGGCGGATGTATGGCAGGTGCCGGTACTATCGCACCGTATAAGAATTCCTCCGCAGCTCTTAAAAAGTTTGTATCTTTTTCAAGCAAAGCACTCCCCGCTAAAGAGCTTCAGGAAATCACTCTGGATTGATCGTGTGAGTAATTCTGTAGTATATTAAATCTTATAATAGATATTTTATGTTTTCATTTAATTTAATCAAAAAGCAGTGCCGGACAGGGGTATCCATCTGTCCGGCACTGCTTTTTTTACATAGTACAATAGATTGGTATATATATCTGATACTGATTTCTGTTACCAGCGATCAGTATCAGAATACAACCTTCATCAACTGCGATTACATGAATTTTCTCATAGCGGCTTCAACAACATGTCCAACCAGTACAGAAGTTGTAACACTTCCAACTCCGCCAGGAACTGGTGTAATAGCGTCTACTATTGGCTCTGCCTTTGCAAAATCAACGTCTCCGCAAAGCTTTCCTTCTGCATTTACATTGATTCCTACATCGATAACTGTCTGTCCGGCACGAAGGTATGTATCATCTACAACTCCGGCACGTCCAGCGGCTACGATCACGATATCTGCTTCTTTTACTACAGATGGCATATCTACAGTTCTTGTATGGCATACCGTAACTGTTGCATTTTTCTTAATCAGCATCATAGCTGCAGGTTTTCCAACAACAAGACTTCTTCCTACTACAACTGCTTTCTTTCCTGTACAGTCAATTCCATAATGATCCAGGATCTCCATACATGCCTGAGGAGTACAAGGAGGGAATCCTACCTGTTTTCCTGTGAATACACCAGACATAGAACCGTCTGTCATACAGTCAACATCCTTTGCAGGATCAAGTGCATTTTCAATTACGGACTGATCCAGGTGTTTTGGAAGCGGACGGAATAATAATACGCCATGAATGGCATCATCCTTGTTCACTTTGTCGATCGTTGCCAGAAGTTCTTCCTGAGATACATCTTCTGGAAGGAGGAATTTGACGCATTCAACACCAAGAGTTTCGCAGCGTTTTGTTGCTCCTCTTTCATAAGAAATGTCACTTCCATTTTCACCAACACGGATGATTCCCAGCGTTGGGTTGATTCCTTTTTCTTTCAGAGCAGCTACGTTTGATTTGATTCTCTCATTTAATGCTGCGGTAACTTCTTTTCCTAATAACTGTTTTGCCATTTTTTTAGTTCCTCCCTATTTCAGTCTGCTTAATACACTATCAAATACTTCGTCTGCAAGCTTTGTATATTTTTCAAGCATTGCATCGCATTTGGCATTAAGTTCCTGAGCGTATTCTTTATTCTGCATTGATTTTGTATTGATATATACATTCAGGCTTGCACCTTTGAGTGCTGCCTTACAAAATGCCACACCTACACCAGCATCGCTGATCGCTAAAGTAGAACCTTTTGCTGCAAATTCAACGATTATGTCGATAGCTTCACAACATTTTTCCATGATTTCCATAGGAACTGAGCATGCATCTTTGAGAACAATCTCCATTACTCTTGCTTTTTCTGCTTTCTCTTCTTCTGTTGCTCTCGGCATACCATATGCCTTTGACAGTGGTTCAAATACTTCTGCATCTCTCTCGATCAAATGAAGAAGTTCTGCCTGAAGTACATCAGATTTTTTCTTTAACTCCCACATTTCCTCTTCAACATCTGCATATTTCTTTTTGCCAACCGTCAGGCTGCCAACCATATTTCCAAGAGCTGTTCCGATGGCACCTACTAACGCAGATGCACCGCCGCCGCCTGGAACTGGTGCTTTGGATGCTAATACTTCTACAAATTCATTGCATGGTACAGTTGAAAATCCCATTGTAATATTCTCCTTTAAGTTTAGTATGATATAACGTTACTGTGCATGTAGTGAACAGTAACTTAAAACAGACCAGTGATCTTTCCAGTTTCATCAACGTCGATCTTCTCAGCTGCCGGTACTTTAGGAAGTCCTGGCATGGTCATGATCTCACCTGTAAGGGCT
>SAAH01000184.1 GCA_009929525.1 Clostridia bacterium
CTACCAGTGCGGAGCAAGAAACATTCTTTTTGATGATGTTTTGGCGTTAGTAGCGTGAACTTATTGTGCATTTTTTTAAATTTGCTCATTTATAGTAAGCAACGCAAAAAAATCAAGGAAGAAGCTTTCAGAAATCTTCTTTTGGCTTTCAATAAAAAACTTCCTAAATCTCTTTATAATGGTAAATATGAATTCTGGGCCTGCGATGGCTCTTCAGCTGATATTTTTTTGAATCCCGAAGATCCTGACACTTATTTTGAACCTAACGGTAAATCTACCAGGGGATTTAATCAGATTCATATCAATGCTATGTTCTCTTTGCTTGATAAACGGTTTACTGATATCCTCGTCCAGCCTGCACGAAAACGTAACGAGTACAGTGCTTTTTGCTCCATGGTTGATTCCGCTGATGTCTCTGAAAATTCCAAGATCATTTTCTTTGGCGACAGAGGATATACTTCTTATAATAATTTCGCACACGTAATTGAAAAAGGCCAGTACTTTCTTATCCGTTGTAATGACAAGAGAGCATCAGGCATGCTGGGGTATTCTGTTGATTCACTTCCTGCTTTTGATGAAAATATCAATCTTATACTGACAAGGTCTAAGGCTGTGAAAAATTATTCCAGACCTGAAATGTTTTCAGCATACAGATATGTTTATCAGAATGCTCCTATGGACTATCTCAATGATATAACAACAGAATACGATATCGCATTTCGTTTATTGCGTATTCAGCTTGATGATGGCACTTACGAAAATATTGCCACAAATCTCCCGAGAGATGAATTTAAAGCAGAGGTTTTTAAAGCTCTTTACCATCTCAGATGGAACGAGGAAAACTCTTTTCGGGATTTAAAATATCCACTATGTTTAAAAGCATTTCATTCTAAAAAATATGAGTATATTGTTCAGGAAGTATGGGCCAGAGCCATCTTATATAACTTTAGTTCCAGCATAACCGCAAACATAACAGTTGACAGAGCGGATTGTGCTTATGAGTATCAGGTAAATTATTCATCCGCATTAAAAACATGCCGTGACTTTTTGAGAATTCATGATGGGACAACAAAGATAAATGTAGAAGGTCTGATTGCCCAAAACATTGAGCCAATCAGACCCGGAAGATCCTTTGCGCGCCAGCACAGGTTCAAACTTCCGATGAGTTTCTGCTACAGGAATTAGCATCTATCTCATATATAAACTATATGTCTACTTCAGACAAAATGCAATGATAATCATTGATTTTGTCTTTTTGTCGACCTCATTAAAAAAATGATCCATTTTCCAATCCGTAATAACGTATTTTCTTGTTTTGACTTGTTCTGTTTTTTTAATTCTCCTTCCTTAAGTTAATATCCTCAATGAAAATAATAGGTGTTAATAGTTTAAGTTAATGACATTGGTTCACACACCACTATCCCGCGAGGTGTTTTGGCATGAATATGCCAAAATCCCGAGACATACGAGCCAAAATTCCATTGCCGCAGGCAATCTGGAATGAATTTTGGCTACGTTACTGTGAACGGAGTGAACAGTAACGTAACATTAATTCTCTTTGCGCTGCATTACATTCAACAGAATGCGAGATCAACAGTACAAACTGAGCAGGCGATGCCCGAGGTGCTCGAGGGTGTGGGGCCGGGCCGTGCGAAGCGGCAGCAGATATGAAAATTTTCAGACATATCTGTGGGACAGTGTATGTTCCGCAGGTGTGTCTTTTTGTTTTCTGAAGGATAATCAAAGTTCTTGAGGGTTTGCCAAACTTGTTGAGGGGCTTTCGTGAGGGTTTCACAATAAAAACAAGCATAGTTGTTGAGGGTTCTTCGTGAGGGTCTTTTATGAGGGGCAAACTTGAGGGGCGAAGATGAGGGGGCTGTCGGGAAATAGACAGTTCTAAGAGAGGGAGGGTATGACTCATACTAAGTCACACCCTCCCCAAATTTTTATCATAAAAAGAAAAAAAGATGGCTAACGACAACCATCTTTCTCTCCGTTACATGTTATAATGTAACTATGCTAACAACTAATTATTATAACGACTTTTTTGAGTTTGGGCAACAGAAAATTAACTTTAGTTTCTTCGAATTGAGTTTACCTGATGACGATCCAGTCTATACCCTGAAAAAAGTGATGGAGGATTTAGATTTTTCTGGTCTGCTGGCCAATTGTTCAGATAAAGGAAGAACCGGGTATAACCCAATTATGATGTATGCTGTGGTTACTTACGCAAACATGCGAGGGGTACGTTCTGTTGACCGTATTGTAGAATTATGTGAAAGAGATCTCGCTTTTATCTGGCTGACTCATGGGCAGAAACCAAAACGGGACGCTTTTTATGAGTTTAAAGGGAAAAAGCTGACCTCTGAAATACTGGATGATCTTAATTACCAGTTTTTGCGCCGGCTTCAAAAAGAAGGCCTTGTTACACTGAAAGAACTTTTTATTGATGGGACTAAGATCGAAGCCAATGCAAACCGTTATACATTTGTCTGGCGTGGTACGATCAATTACCATCTGGCTGGTCTGTTAGATTCTATTGAACTGAACTTTGCCAGGTATAATACATTTTTGCAAGAGAATGGTTATGGGCAAACGTATGATATAGGGAATGCACAGATGTTTGTGATCGAGGGAATGGATAAAGTCCGCAGTGTAATAGAAAAGAACCGGAAAAGGAAGCTGTCAAAGCATAAGAAACTTGCAAATAATACAGTCATTGAGATTGATAATTGCCCTCCTCTTGAAATCCTGAAGCTGCAGAAGAACCTTAATACGATTGCCACTGGAGAAGGGATAGAGTTTGTTTATGGAAAAGGAAAAAGAAAACCTGAGATCCAGCAGCTGTATGAGGAACTGGAGCATCTCGGCCAGCGTCTGATGGGATATAAAGAATGCTTCGAGATCATGGGAAAAGACCGGAACAGCTATTCCAAGACAGACCTGGAAGCTACTTTTATGCGGATGAAAGAGGATCATATGCTGAACGGACAGTTAAAGCCGGAGTACAACGTACAGATTGCTGTGGAAAATTATTTCATTATTCACGGTTACGTAAGTAATGACCGGACGGATTACAATACCCTGATCCCAGTCCTGGAAAAGCACCAGCAGGCTTTTGGCAGCATCCTGGAAGAGGTAACTGCTGACAGCGGATACTGTAGTGAGAAAAATCTGCTTTATTTAAAAGAAAAAGGGATAGAAAGCTATATAAAACTGCAGGATCATGAAAAACGCAAAACACGCGCATATGCCGAAGATATCAGCAAATATTACAACATGAAGGTCGAAGTATTTGAAGATGAGCAGTTCTATATCTGCCATGACGGACGTGAACTGCGTCACATAAGAACGGAAACCAAAGAGCAGAATGGTTATACCCAGACCTTTGAGGTGTACGCCTGCGCCGACTGCAGTGGATGCGAACATAAAGCCCGCTGTCTGTATAAATATAATGCCGAAAAGGATACTGAAAAAAACAAGGTAATGAAGATCAATGAACAGTGGGATGAACTGCGTGAAAAGTCCCATGCAAACATCCAAAGTGAGCGTGGGATCCTGAAACGGCAGACACGTTCGATCCAGACAGAAGGACATTTCGGTGATATCAAAGAAAACGAAAACTTTAGGCGTTTTAATTACCGTTCTGCAGATAAAGTGTACAAAGAATTCATGTTGTATGCAATCGGAAGGAATATAAATAAATACTGTCGTTTTCTCAATGAAAAACTAAAGAAGTTTGAGGGAAAAACAACGGAAAAAACAGCTTGATCAAAAGTGCGGCTGTAAAAATCCAGACAAGGGATTTTTGCGGCCAAAAATAAATTCCATCTTTCATAGAAAAAAGGATCCCTCGCAAGGTAGAAGGCTAACAAGCCTTGTCCCTGCTGGGATCCTTTCAATTACTACTGGGGATGCCGAAATTTGCTATTAACCGACAGCCCCATTTTTTACATATATTTAGAAGTTTTACTATTCATCCGCTTTAAGACCAAGAGGATATTTTTTTCCATCGTCATCATATGCACAAAGTAATACAGACATTCTAACTTCAGTTTCTGGAGTGCATTTGGAACATCTGCGATTATTACAGTTGTTTCCCTTGTATTACTTGCTTTATTCGGCGGTATGGCTGCATGGGTTATCTGCCGTAATAAGACAAAATGGTCTACAGCTATTTATATGACATTCATTGCATCAATGACAATTCCTTTCCAGGTAGTTATGCTTCCGCTGGTTTCCACATTCCGTGATGTAGGTAAATTCCTTGGAATCAGCATGCTGCAGTCCATTCCTGGTATTGTGTTTGCATACTGTGGATTCGGTGGTGCTATGACCGTATTTATCTTAACTGGTTTTATTAAAGGTATTCCGTATGAACTGGAAGAGGCAGCAGCGATTGACGGATGTTCTCCTGAGGGAACTTTCTTCCGCATTATTCTTCCACTTTTGAAACCGGTTATTGTTACTGTTACTATTCTGAATGGTATGTGGATCTGGAACGATTACCCTCTTCCTTCTCTGATGTTAGGACAGAATGGTAAGGTTAAGACTCTTCCGGTTGCTGTACAGGTGTTTGTTGGTTCTTATGTTAAGCAGTGGGATCTGATCCTTACTGTAGCACTCCTGGCAATGATTCCGATGATCATCGTATTCCTGCTTGCTCAGAAGCAGATTATGAATGGTATGGTTGAGGGTACTATTAAATAGGCTTGCAAATACTTTTTGAAAAGCTGTCGTTTTCCTCATTATTGGGGAACGGCAGTTTTTTGAGTTACAGGAAATTACTTCGTAATGTCCCGATAATTTATAGAAATTCCATAAAATAATGTGATTAAGACAGTTGAAAGATGAATATCTTCTGCATATAGTGCTGGATATAATCTGACACTTATGATAAAATTATAATAAACTATAAATGAGCAAATTTAAAAAAATGCACAATAAGTTCACGCTACTAACGCCAAAACATCATCAAAAAGAATGTTTCTTGCTCCGCACTGGTAG
>SAAH01000066.1 GCA_009929525.1 Clostridia bacterium
AATCAGATTCCTTATATTTGGGGCATTTTTTGAAAGTTGTTTATAAAGACATGGTTTAATTCAGGTCTATGTGGATAAAACTGCGGAAACTCAAGTATATATTTTTATTGACAAAAAGACGGTCTGGTATTATACTTTGAATATCAAAGTATTTGAAAATAAAAACAATTCACTTTAAGGAGAATAAAATTATGTTAGAAGAAATGAAAGAGATTATTTCAGAGCAGTTAAATTGCGAAGCAGATACAATTACAGAAGCTACATCTTTTAAGGATGATCTGGGAGCTGATTCCCTTGACTTATTTGAACTGGTTATGGCTTTGGAAGAAAAATACGAAATCGAAATTCCATCTGAGGAATTGGCTGAACTGACAACAGTTGGCAGCGTTATGGATTATTTGAAAAGTAAAGGTGTGGAGGCTTAAGCCCACACCTTTTAAATAGTTAAGTATTGTATACAGATAAAAGTATTTGGTGACATGTTGGAATTATGAGGAGATAGTTATGAAGACAAGAGTAACGGAATTATTAAATATTGAATATCCGATTATTCAGGGTGGTATGGCATGGGTTGCAGAACATCATCTTGCAGCTGCAGTTTCAGAAGCTGGCGGATTTGGTTTGATCGGAGCAGCAAGTGCACCTCCAGAGATAGTCAGAGATGAGATCAGAAAAGCAAAAGAACTTACAAAGAAACCATTTGGTGTAAATATCATGCTGCTGAATCCGAATGCAGATGAGGTAGCTAAGGTTGTTGTTGAAGAAGGAATCAAAGCAGTAACAACTGGAGCAGGTAATCCTGAGAAGTATATGCCTATGTGGAAAGAAGCTGGAGTTAAGGTTATTCCCGTTGTTGCGTCTGTAGCTATGGCTAAACGTATGGAAAGATATGGAGCCGATGCAGTAGTTGTTGAGGGTATGGAAGCTGGTGGACACATCGGTGCTCAGACAACAATGACACTGGTACCTCAGGTAGTAGATGCAGTAAGTATCCCGGTTATCGCAGCAGGCGGTATCGCTGACGGCAGAGGATTTGCAGCAGCCTGGATGCTTGGAGCTGAAGCAGTTCAGATGGGAACAAGATTTGTTGTTGCTGATGAGTCTATCGTACATGACAATTATAAAGATCGTATTGTTAAGGCAAAAGATATCGATACTGTTGTTACTGGACAGGGTACAGGTCATCCGATCCGTGTTCTGAGAAATCAGATGACAAAAGAGTATATTAAGAAAGAACAGGAAGGTGCTTCCTTCGAAGAACTTGAGTTACTTACACTTGGAGCTCTGAGAAAAGCAGTTATCGAAGGCGATATAATTAATGGCAGTGTAATGTCAGGACAGATTGCAGGTCTTGTAGCAAAAAGAGAGAGCTGCAAGTCGATTATTGAAGATGTTATCGGCGGAGCAGAAAAACTTTTAAATATCAAATAAATATAAAGTAAAGCTTAAAGAAATATTTGAGCAGTAAAATACGTGTATCTAAGATCAGGCTGGGCCGATATAAAGCCCGGCCTGATTAAAAATTATATATTTTGAGTGTCAAACTAAAAAATATGAGCACAGTGATTATGGAGGATTTTATGAATAAAGTGGCTTTTGTATTTCCTGGTCAGGGAGCGCAGTATGTGGGCATGGGAAAAGATTTTTATGAAAATATTTCTGTATGCCGGGAAGTTTATGATATGGCATCTCAAGTGACGGGAATTGATATTCCAGCACTTTGTTTTGAAGAAAATGAAAACATTAATATTACTGAGTATACCCAGATAGCTATGCTTGCTACGGAGGCAGCTATATTGGCAGCACTTCGGGAACGCGGTGTGAAGGCAGATGTTCATGCAGGACTTAGTCTTGGTGAGTATGGTGCGCTGATCGCTTCGGATGTGATGTCAATGGAAGATGCATTTCGTGTGGTACGCCAGAGAGGTATCCTGATGCAGGAAGCAGTTCCGACTGGCGGAGCTATGAGTGCAGTAATAGGAATGGATGGAGATAAGATTGCTGAGATCTGTGCTTGTATAGATGGTATTGTATCCGTTGCCAATTACAATTGTCCGGGACAGATTGTTATAACTGGTGAGGAAGAAGCTGTACAGAAGGCTTCAGAAAAACTGAAAGAAGAAGGCGCAAGAAGGTGTATACCACTTAAAGTGAGTGGACCATTTCATTCTGCTATGCTTAAAGGTGCAGGAGAAAAATTGGGAGATACATTGAAGAATGTGAATATCAATGAGATTAAAGTCCCTTATATTACAAATGTGACGGCAGATTATGTAAAAGATTCCAGTGAGGTAAGAGATTTGCTGCAGAGTCAGGTTTCATCACCTGTTAAATGGCAGCAAAGTGTTGAGAGAATGATCGCAGATGGTGTTGATACTTTTGTTGAAATAGGACCGGGAAAAACACTGACAGGATTTTTACGGAAAATCGACCGCAGCGTTAAAGGGTTTAATATAGAGAAAATTGAAGATATCGATAAAGTAGTAAGTGAAATCATGTAATATAGGAGGCAAAGATGGATAAAAAAGTTGCGTTAGTTACAGGTGCCAGCAGGGGTATCGGGCGTCAGATAGCTCTTACTTTGGCGAGAGATGGTGCGTTTGTAGTAGTTAATTATAATGGTTCTGAAGCGAGAGCTCAGGAAGTTGTAGATACGATCGTGAATGCGGGAGGAGAGGCTGTGGCTTACCAGTGCAGCGTTTCTGATTACAGCAAGACAGAGGCTATGATCAAGGATCTTATCAGTACTTATGGGCATGTTGATATTTTGGTCAATAATGCAGGTATTACAAAAGATAACCTGATCATGAAGATGAGTGAAGAGGATTTTGATAAAGTAATCGAGACAAACCTTAAAGGATGTTTTAATACGATCAGACATCTTGCCCGCCAGATGGTGAAGCAAAGAGGTGGAAAAATTATCAATATTGCTTCTGTATCAGGAGTTCTTGGTAATGCAGGACAGGCAAATTATGCAGCTTCAAAAGCTGGCATCATAGGTCTGACAAAGACTATGGCAAGAGAGCTGGCAAGCAGGGGTATCAATGTAAATGCAATAGCACCGGGATTTGTCCGTACAGAGATGACAGAAGTTCTCTCTGATGCAGTCAAAGAGGCATCAGTAGCACAGATTCCTTTGAAAAAATTCGGCGAGGTGGAAGACATCGCAGAAACAGCAGCATTTTTAGCATCTGATAAAGCAAAATATATTACGGGCCAGGTCATCAACGTTGATGGCGGCATGGCAATGTAAGGAGGATATATGAAAAGAGTAGTAGTTACAGGTATGGGAGCAATCACACCTATCGGAATCGGTGTGGAGTCATTTTGGGAGAACGTAAAGAAAAAAACATTGGGATTTGGTGAGATTTCTTATTTTGACACAACAGATTACAAAGTTAAGATCGCTGCAGAAGTGAAAAATTTTGTTGCGAAAGAATATATGGATTTTAAGGCAGCAAAGAGAATGGAACTCTTTTGTCAGTACGCTGTAGTAGCAGCAAAGGAAGCATTTGCTCAGGCTGGTCTTGATATGGAAAAAGAAGATCCTTACAGAGTTGGTTGTTCTATCGGTTCTGGTATCGGAAGTCTGCAGGTTACAGAAACTGCATGCAATAAGATCCAGGAAAAAGGACCGGGAAGAGTAAATCCTCTTCTGGTGCCACTGATGATCTCTAATATGGCAGCAGGTAATGTTTCTATTCAGCTGGGGCTGAAGGGAAAAAGCCTTAATGTAGTGACTGCTTGTGCAACTGGAACGCATTCTATTGGTGAAGCTTATAGAAGTATCCAGTGTGGAGATGCAGATGTTATGCTGGCAGGCGGTACAGAGGCAAGTATCTGGCCGATCGGTGTGGCTGGTTTTACAGCACTTACAGCACTTTCTACTGTGGATGATCCTGAAAAATGCTCACTTCCATTTGATAAAAACAGAAGTGGATTTGTTATGGGTGAAGGTTCTGGTGTGGTCGTACTTGAGAGCCTGGAACACGCAAAAGCTCGTGGAGCAAATATCCTTGCAGAGGTTGTAGGATATGGTGCTACCAGTGATGCTTTTCATATCACATCACCGGCAGATGACGGTTCAGGCGCAGCAAAAGCAATGGAACTTGCTATCAATGAAGCTGGTATCGATAAAACAGAGCTTAAATATATCAATGCTCATGGAACAGCAACTCATCACAATGATCTTTTTGAGACAAGAGCGATCAAATTACTGTTTGGAGAGCACGCACATAACTTAAAGGTTAATTCCACAAAGTCCCTGATCGGACATCTTCTGGGAGCAGCAGGTGCGGTTGAATTCATCACATGTGTAAAAGAAATCCAGGAGGGATTTATCCATGCAACAGCTGGATATACAACACCGGATGAAGAAATGGATCTTGATTATGTAGCAGGTGATGGAGTAGAGGAAGATGTAACTTATGCACTTTCTAATTCTCTTGGATTTGGCGGACATAATGCCAGTCTTATGATTAAGAAATACGAGGAGTAGACGAATATGGAATTTGAAAATCTTATAACATTAATTAAAACTGTTTCTGCCTCTGATCTTACAGAATTTTCCATGAAAGATGGAGACATGAGAATCTCTATGGGAAAAGAAAAGAAAGAGATGATCGTAACTGCGGCTGAAGGGGAGAGAGTCATTCCTATGACAGCAGTAAGTGCAGTTTTAGATATGGATGAAAGTCAGAATGACACAGTGGTTTCTGGAAATGTAGTGAAAGCACCGCTGGTTGGTACATTTTATAGTTCACAGTCACCGGAAGCTCCGGCATTTGTTAAGGTTGGAGATACAGTGAAAAAGGGACAGACACTTGGAATCATCGAGGCTATGAAGCTGATGAATGAGATCGAGTGCGAATATGATGGTGTGGTAAAAGAGATTTTGATCGATAATGGGCAGATGGTTGAATATGGCCAGTCATTATTTATCATTGGATAATCATAGAAAAAAGAGGTAGAGAAATGTCTGTTTTGACAACAAGAGAGATTATGGATATTATCCCTCACCGTCATCCATTTTTACTGGTGGATACGATCGAGGAACTGGAACCGGGTGTTCGTGCAGTCGGAAAAAAATGTGTTACATTTGATGAATATTTCTTCCGTGGACATTTTCCAGAAGAACCTGTTATGCCGGGCGTGCTGATCATAGAAGCTTTAGCTCAGGTGGGTGCAGTAAGTATCTTAAGCTGTGACAAGTTCAAAGGAAAAACAGCTTATTTTGGTGGAATCAATAATTGTAAGTTTAAGAAGAAAGTGGTTCCGGGAGATGTACTTCTTCTGGAGACAGAGCTTATCAAACAGAAGGGTCCGATCGCTATCGCAAAAGCAACTGCAACTGTGGATGGCAAAGTGGCAGCTATGGCAGAACTTACAGTTGCTATAGGATAATAAAATCAACTGACAAAAGGACGAGGAGAGAACTATGTTTCGAAAGATTTTAATTGCCAATCGTGGTGAAATTGCGGTGCGTATCATCCGTGCCTGCAGAGAGATGGGAATAAAAACTGTAGCTGTATATTCAGAAGCGGACAGAGAAGCCCTGCATACACAGCTTGCAGATGAAGCTATCTGCATCGGACCTGCTCCTTCTACAGAAAGTTATCTGAATATGGAGAGCATCTTGAGTGCCTGCGTTGCAGCAAAGGTAGATGCGATCCATCCTGGATTTGGATTTTTGTCAGAGAATAGCAGATTCGTGGAAATGTGTCAGAAATGCCACATTACATTTATCGGACCTACAGCTGATATGATGGAAAAAATGGGAAATAAATCGGAAGCCAGAAAGACTATGATGCAGGCAGGAGTTCCTGTAGTACCGGGAACAAAAGAGCCTGTATATGATTCACAGACTGGAAAGAAACTGGCTGAACAGATAGGATATCCTGTAATGATCAAAGCCTCTTCAGGCGGCGGCGGAAAAGGTATGAGAATCTCTGAAAGTGCAGAGGATTTTGAAGAAAATTTCAAAATCGCACAGCTGGAATCTGTCAGAGGATTTGCTGATAATACCATGTATATAGAAAAATATGTACAGGAACCTCGTCACATAGAATTTCAGATATTGGCTGATAAATTTGGAAATATCGTGCAGTTGGGCGAGCGTGATTGTTCGATACAGCGTCATCACCAGAAGGTGGTTGAGGAATCTCCAAGTGTAGCATTGACACCGGAACTTCGTAAAGAAATGGGCGAAGCGGCGATCAAGGCGGCAAAGGCAGTCAATTATGAGAGTGCAGGTACGATAGAATTTCTGCTGGATAAGAATAAAAACTTTTATTTTATGGAAATGAATACCAGAATCCAGGTGGAACATCCTGTAACGGAGATGGTATCTGGTGTTGATATCATGAAGGAAATGATCTCTATCGCAGAGGGAAGTCCTTTATCCATAAAACAGGAGGATGT
Source organism: Clostridia bacterium (assembly GCA_009929525.1). Lineage (GTDB taxonomy): Bacteria > Bacillota > Clostridia > Lachnospirales > Lachnospiraceae > Oliverpabstia. Next base: position 6,421 of record SAAH01000066.1, read on the forward strand.
AGTCCTGAATGGTCATGCAATGGAATGCAGGATCAATGCGGAAGATCCGGCACATAATTTCCGTCCGTGTCCGGGTGTGATCAGTTCGATCCATATCCCAGGAGGAAATGGTGTCCGTATCGATACTGCTGTTTATGCGGGATATGAGATTCCTCCATATTATGACTCTATGATCGCAAAGGTGATCGTTCATGGAAGAAACAGGCAGGAAACCATAGATAAAATGAGAAGTACGCTGGGCGAACTTATCATCGACGGAGTTACAACAAATGTGGATTTTCAGTATGAAATCTTGAATAATAAAGATTTTCAGGCTGGAGATATAACGACGGATTTTATACCGGAACATTTTGATATCTAACCGGGAGGTTCATAAAAATGGCAAAATTAAAACATATGTTTAAAAAGACAGCGGCTCTTTTCGGCGACAGAGAAGACGAAAACCGGAGACAGGAAGAGCCTTCTGTTCCGGCAGGACTGTGGATGAAGTGTCCAAAATGCGGAGAAATGATCTATCGGGATGATGTAAAAAATCATTCTTATGTCTGCCCGAAGTGTGAGGGGTATTTTAGAATAAAGACAAAGACAAGAATCCGTATGGTGGCAGATAAGGGGAGTTTTGAGGAGTGGTTTACTGATGTCGAGGGTTCAAATCCTTTGGATTACCCGGAATATGAGGAAAAGATAGAAGCTCTTCAGGAAAAAACAAAGCTTAAGGAAGCAGTGACTGTCGGCGTATGTACGATAGATGGCCAAAAAACTGTGTTGGGTGTGTGTGATGCACGTTTTCTGATGGGAAGTATGGGATATGTGGTTGGTGAAAAGATAACACTTGCTTTTGAGCGGGCGACCGAGGAGAGACTTCCTGTTGTTCTTTTCTGTAGTTCAGGTGGAGCCAGAATGCAGGAGGGAATCATATCTCTTATGCAGATGGCGAAGACTTCAGCAGCTATAAAGCTCCATTCAGAGGCAGGATTATTTTATCTTCCAGTGTTGACGGATCCAACTACAGGCGGAGTGACAGCAAGTTTTGCTATGTTGGGCGATATCATCCTTGCAGAACCGGGAGCACTTATCGGGTTTGCAGGACCGAGAGTTATCGCACAGACGATAGGACAAAAACTTCCGGAAGGATTTCAGAGAGCAGAATTTCTTGTGGAAAAAGGAATTATTGACGGGGTTGTGGAAAGAAAAGAACTGAAGCAGACGCTGGCAAGATTCTTGAAGATCCATGAGGAAAAAAGAAGCTATAAAAAGTATTTGTCTACTAAAGAGATGTATCTGAATGAGTATGCAATGCTTGAAAAGGAATATATGGAAGCAGAAGAAACTGATGAAAATACTGACCTGAATGAGGAAGGTGTTTCAGAAGTTCCGGAATCCAAAAAGTTAGAGAATTTCCTTAAAGGGAAAAAGTCACAGAAAAAAGAGAAGCTCACTGCATGGGATAGGGTTGAGATATCGAGAAGTAATGATCGTCCGACCAGTATGGAATATATCCAGCAGATATTCGAGGAGTTTGAAGAACTTCACGGAGACAGGGCATTTCGTGATGATGGAGCTGTAATTGGTGGTATAGGTACTATCAATGGACAGCCGATCACTGTTCTGGGACAGCAAAAAGGGAAAAATGTAAAAGAAAATATATATAGAAACTTTGGTATGGCTTCACCAGAAGGGTATAGAAAAGCTCTTCGTCTTATGAAGCAGGCTGAAAAGTTCAAAAGACCTGTTATTAATTTTGTGGATACACCGGGTGCTGCCTGTGGTATCGAGGCTGAGGAACGTGGACAGGGTGAGGCGATAGCCCGTAACCTTATGGAGATGTCCGGTCTTAAGATTCCTGTTCTCAGTATACTGATAGGTGAAGGCGGAAGCGGCGGAGCACTGGGGCTTGCTGTGGCAAACGAAGTATGGATGATGGAAAATGCAACCTACTCGATCCTGTCACCGGAAGGTTTTGCATCTATTTTATGGAAAGATGGAAAACGTGCGAAGGAAGCTTCAGAAGTTATGAAGATAACAGCAGAAGATCTGAAAGGTCTTGGTATTATAGAATGGGTCATTCCGGAAGAGACACCTGCTACAGAAGAAAATCTGCCGGATATAGCAGACGTTATAAGAACAGAGATTGACAGATTTTTGAGTACAGAGAGTGAAAAAACAGAAGAAGTGCTGGCAGCGGAACGTTACGATAGATTCAGAAGAATGTGATAGAGGTAAAGTACAGTGAATGATAAAATAAAACCATTGCAGATCGGCGAGCTTACAGCAAGACTTCCGATCATCCAGGGTGGCATGGGAGTAGGAATCAGTCTTTCGGGGCTGGCAGGAAGTGTCGCAGCATGCGGAGGTGTTGGCGTGATATCGACAGCACAGATCGGATTCAGAGAGGATGACTTTGGGAAGCATCCGATCGAATCAAATCTGATCGCTGTAGGAAAAGAAATCCAGAAAGCCAGAGAGATCGCTAAAGGCGGGATCATAGGTGTTAATATCATGGTGGCAACAAGAAAATATGCTGACTATGTAAAGGCAGCAGTTAAGGCAGGCGTAGACCTGATCATCTCAGGAGCCGGTCTTCCTACGGATCTTCCCAAATTGGTTGAAGGAAGTAAGACAAAGATCGCACCTATCGTATCTACCATAAAGTCAGCAAGAGTTATATGTAAACTCTGGGATCGTCATTACAAAAAGATTCCGGATCTTCTGGTGATCGAAGGACCTAAAGCTGGCGGACATCTGGGATTCTCCAGAGAACAGCTGGATACTTTTACGCAGGAAACATATGATGAAGAGATTAAAGGAATCATCAATGTGGTAAGAGAATATGAAGAAAAATACGGAAAGAAGATTCCAGTAGCAGTTGCAGGCGGAATCTATGACAGAGAAGATTTTCTTCATGCTTTGGAGCTCGGAGCTGATGCTGTTCAGATGGGAACACGTTTTGTTCCTACTTTTGAGTGTGATGCGGATGAAAAGTATAAGCAGACTTATATAGATGCAAAACGTGAAGATATCGTGATCGTAAATAGTCCGGTGGGTATGCCGGGAAGGGCGATCAATAACAAATTCATACAAAATAAAGAAGCCAAAAAAGAGCCGATAAAAAAATGTTATCAGTGTATCTCAAGCTGCAATCCGAAAGATACTCCTTATTGTATCACGGATGCCCTTACGAAAGCAGCGTTGGGAGATACGGACAATGCTTTGTTGTTTTGTGGAGAGAATGCTTGGAAATGTGACAGGATTTGTCATGTGCAGGAGATTATGGATGAGTTGTGTGGGGCAGATGCCCGTCAGTAATGGTCACCCGGACGGCACAGAGACAGGGATTCCATGGCAGGACTTTCACTGTATAATTTCAGGCGTGAAAAAGGCAGTTTCTATAGAAATCACTCTATAGAAGCTGCCTTTTAGTATTTGGAATTATATCAGTTCAAGCTGAACAATTTGTAAATTGTAAAGGGAGCAAAAACATTTGTAATTGAATTTAATGATATTTAATATTTATAACTGTTGAATTGGACAGATGAAAAACATATAATCAGAGTATGGGAATAAAATGGGGTGAGTGGTGAGACATTTATTATGATTAATGCAAAGGAGTGAGAAAAAATGGTAAAAGGTTTTAAGATGAAATTATTTCCGGGGCAGGAGGAAGAATATGAGAGAAGGCATAATCTGTTATGGCCGGAGATGAAGGATATGATCCATGAGTATGGCGGGAAGAATTATACTATTTTTCTGGATCGGGATACTTTGACTTTGTTTGGGTATATCGAGATTGAAGATGAGGAGCTGTGGAGCAGAGGGGCTGATACGGCTATTAATAGGAAATGGTGGGATTTTATGGCTGATATTATGGAGACGAATCCGGATAACAGCCCGGTCAGTATCGATTTGAAGACTGTGTTCCATCTGGATTAACAAGTGTTTTTTACTCAAAATCGTGAAAAATACAGAGTAAAACTGTGTTTGTGCAGTTTATGTACATTGCAAAGAATGTTACTGAGTACGAACTGGACAGTAACGAATTTACATTCACATGAATATATAAAAATGGAGCGGTCATAGGGATTGATTATGGATAATATTACAGATTTTTTTAAAAGATTGGAAGATAAGATACGGGTGAGGGTGAGAAAAACTTCATCTTTGAAGATTATCGTGATGGTTTTTGGGCTGCTTATATTGCTGGGAACCATACTTTTGATGCTTCCGATATCGGCAAAGAGCGGTGAGGGGACCGGATTTACAGATGCATTGTTCACGGCAACATCAGCGACCTGTGTAACGGGGCTTATTCGGTTTGATACATTTACCTACTGGACAACATTTGGTCAGATCGTGATCCTGTGCATGATACAGGTGGGTGGTATGGGATTTATGACGATCGCAATTATGCTGATGTGGGCAACAGGGCATAAGATCGGACTGAACTCACGATTCCTGATGCAGAATTCGATTTCGGCGCCTCAGGTGGGTGGAATGGTCAGGATATCCAAGATGATCCTTATAGGAACGGCTTTTATAGAGGGTTTGGGAGCAATTTTTCTCAGTGGGATATTTATTCCAAAATATGGTGTAGGCAAGGGGATTTATTTTTCGGTCTTTCATTCAATCTCTGCATTTTGTAATGCGGGATTTGATCTGATGGGCGGGGAGGAACAATTTTCTTCGCTGACAGGTTTTGGTGGAAACTGGTACCTGAATCTGATCATTATGCTGCTTATTATCATCGGTGGGCTGGGATTTTTTGTATGGCAGGATATCCTATATAATAAAATACATTTTCGAAAAATGAGACTTCATACGAAGTTGGTTTTGACAACTTCAGCAGTACTGATCGTTTTGGGTGCGGTGATGATATTCTGGCTGGAATATGGGGAGGCAGGAACTGACGGCAAATCCATACCTGCACAGATATTAAATGCAACGTTTCAGTCAGTAACGACCCGTACTGCGGGATTTAATACGATCGATCTGACAAAGATGACGGATGCGAGTATATTCGTAATGATCGGCATGATGCTGATAGGAGGTTCTCCGGGATCGACAGCTGGTGGTATGAAAACCACAACATTTGCGGTTTTATCCATCAGTATCATATCAATTTTTAGAAGAAAAAAATCGGAGGAAGCGTTTGGAAGACGTATGGATGAGGATATCCTCCGATCGGCTGCCTGTGTATTTATGATTTATATTTTCCTGACAAGTGCAGCAGCACTGCTGATAGCAAAATTAGAGAGTGTTCCTATGATGACAGCGTTATTTGAATCTGCTTCTGCATTGGGAACGGTAGGACTGACGCTGGGAATCACGCCGCAAGTGGGTATGGTTTCAAAATTGGTTCTTGCGGCATTGATGTTTATAGGGCGTGTGGGATCGATTACGATACTGATGGCATTTTCATCTGAAAGAAAGATGGTGGCATCGAAACTTCCGCTTGAAAAAGTACAGATCGGATAGAAGAAAGGAGTTTTATGAAATCAATATTAGTGATAGGTTTGGGACGTTTTGGACGTCATATGGCAAGAAAATTCATCGAGGAGGGAAATGAGGTCCTTGCTGTCGAAAGAAATGAAGAGCGAGCAGATTCTGCAATTGATATCGTGCAGAATATTCAGATTGGAGATGCTACGGATGAGCGCTTTATCCAAAGTCTTGGGGTGGACAATTTTGATCTGTGTGCGATCGCGATAGGAGATAATTTTCAGACATCGCTGGAGATCACTGTACTTCTCAAGGATATGGGAGCTCCGTTTGTTCTCGCGAGGGCAAGCAGGGATATCCATAAAAAACTCCTTCTTAGAAACGGCGCTGATTATGTAGTGTACGGAGAGAGAGAACTGGCTGAGCGGCTGGCAGTAAAATTTGGAGCTGACAATATCTTTGATTATGTGGTTCTTGATTCGGAATATGCCATCTATGAGATAGCTACTCCAAATCATTGGGTAGGAAAAAGTATCGTGGAATTGTCTGTGCGTAACAAATATAAGATCAGTATATTGGCAACAAAGAGTGAGGGAAAGATATACCCTCTTCCCCATCCGGATCATGTGTTTGAGCGGGGGGAGAATCTGATCGTTATGGGCGATGCAGGAAGTATCAGAAATTTGACCAGGTAAAGGAGATCGTATGGAAATATTTTTAGGGCTGATGATACCATTTATCGGTACAGCGGCAGGCGCTGGATGTGTGTTTTTTCTGAAAAACAAGATAAAGCCATTGGTGCAGAAGATGCTTTTGGGATTTGCTTCAGGAGTAATGGTAGCGGCATCGGTGTGGTCTCTTCTTATTCCGGCGATGGACCAGTCTGCGACTATGGGGAAGTTTGCATTTGTCCCGGCAGCAGTGGGATTCATGCTGGGAATCGGATTTTTACTTTTGATGGATCGGGTTACACCTCATCTTCATCTGGGGGGTGATCAGGCGGAGGGACCAAGCTGTTCCTTAAAAAAAACGACAATGCTTGTACTGGCGGTGACGCTTCATAATATACCTGAGGGAATGGCTGTAGGTGTGGTATTTGCCGGCATGATGGCAGACAGTACCGCGATAACATTGGCTGGTGCGATGGCACTGTCGATAGGTATCGCTATTCAGAACTTTCCTGAGGGAGCTATTATATCACTTCCGCTGAAGAGCGAAGAAGGAATGAGCAAGAAAAAATCATTTCTTTATGGCACTTTGTCGGGAGCGGTGGAGCCGGTGGCTGCCGGTATAACGATCCTGCTGTTTCAGCTTGTAGAACCGATACTACCCTATCTGCTGGCATTTGCGGCCGGTGCAATGATTTATGTGGTGGTTGAGGAATTGATTCCGGAGGCAAGTGAAGGGGAACACAGCAATATCGGAACAATAGGATTTGCAGTGGGATTTGTGCTTATGATGGTACTTGATGTGGCGTTGGGGTGACGCGGATTAAAAGATGGAGGTTAAGGTATGAGACGTGTAGCATGTGACAAAAATTGGGAGTTTTACGAAAATGAAGAGAGCAACAGTTTTGTGTTTGATCAGGTGAAGGGGGAGATGATCGATCTTCCTCATGATTTTATCGTTGGAAAACCGAGAAGCGCAGACGCACCGGGAGGGGCGGCAAACGGATACTTTGGAAATGGTCAGGGTGTCTATAAAAAAGATCTGGAAATACCCCAGGAGTGGGAAGGACAGACGGTCCTTATGGATGTGGATGGAGCTTACATGAATCTGGAGATCATGCTGAATACTACGCTGGTGGGGATGCATCCATACGGATATACTCCATATCAGGTGGATCTGACTCCGGCACTGAGATTTGGCGGAAGAAAGAATAAGTTAAAATTGATCACCCAGAGTCGTCAGCCATCAACAAGATGGTACAGCGGCGGCGGACTTTATCGTGATGTTTGTCTGTGGGTTGGAGGACCGATCCATGTAAAACCATGGGATGTGTTCGTTAGTACGCCGGATATTTCGGAAGATCAGGCTGTTGTTCGCATGGAGACAGAGATTACTGGAACGGAGAGTGAGCAGGAGATTACACTTTGCTGCCTGGTTGTGGATAATAGTGGAAAAACCGTTGCAAAAGTGGAAAAAAATCTGAAGATTTGTGGAAAACTCAAAGAAATATCAGATGTAACGGTGGATAAACCTGTTTTGTGGGATTTGGACAATCCATATCTTTATACATATAAAGTTATTTTGAAAAAAGGTGAGGAGATTCTTGATACAGCAGAGGATACTTTTGGTATAAGAAAGCTGGAAGTGGATGCGAAAAATGGTTTCCGGTTGAATGGAAAGCAGCTGAATCTGAAAGGTGGATGCGTACACCATGACAATGGATTTTTGGGTGCCTGCGCATATCCGAAGGCAGAAGAAAGAAAGATGAGAATCCTCAAAAATGCGGGATACAATACCGTTAGGATCAGTCATTATCCACCATCACTGGAACTTCTCAAAATCTGTGACCGTATGGGTATGCTGGTGATGGATGAAGCGTTTGATGTATGGAGAATGGGAAAAATGCCGATGGACTATCATCTTTATTTTGAAGACTGGTGGGAAAGAGACATTGAGTATATGGTGCGTCGTGATAGAAATCATCCGTGTGTGATCACTTATTCCATCGGAAATGAAATTACAGAGCGTGATGGAAGTAATGACGGTGCAAATTGGTCTAAGAAATTGTCAGCAAAAGTAAGAGAGATAGATGATACAAGATTTGTGATATCTGCAGTATGCGGAGTATTTCCTGAGGCAGAAGATGACAATGTGATCGGAGGCGGGGGCGGAAACTTTGATATAAACCTTGCACTGGATGATTCGTTGTGGGATGAGGCTACAAAAGAATATTGTGAGCCGCTTGATATCGTGGGATATAACTATCTGAAAGATATCTATGAAGAAAGCCATGAGAAGTTCCCGGACAGAGTTATGCTGGGGACAGAGACTCATTCTTTCCTGACTTATGAGTACTGGGAAAAGGTTGAGAAACTTCCATATGTGATCGGGGACTGTATCTGGGCAGCCGTTGATTATATGGGTGAAGTTGGAGTAGGAAAGGTTTACTGGGAAAATGCTCATGAACCATTTGCATTTATGACGCCGTATCCGTGGAGAACATCCTGGCAGTCGGATATCGATCTGACGGGCGAGCAGAGGCCACAGTCGGTATATCGTGAGATCATGTGGGGAAATACTGCCAAATCCGGCATCTATACCACCCATCCAAAACATTTTGGTGAGAACTTCAACGGGACAAACTGGCACTGGTATGATGTAAATGACTGTTGGTGTTTTGATGAAGAGTGGGTTGGAAAACCTGTGAAAGTTGATGTGTATGGTGCTGGGGACGAGGCGGAGTTTATCCTGAATGGAAAGAGTCTGGGAAGAAAAACATTTGACAAGCTGATCGCTTCCATGGACATCGATTATGAGCCGGGTATCCTGGAAAGTATCGTGTATAAAGAAGACACAGAAATCAGCAGATGTAAGCTGGTAACTCCAGGCAAGGCAGCTAAACTTGTACTTATCCCTGAGGATGAGACGATTTGTGCAGATGGAAAAGATCTGGCATATGTCCGTGTGATCATGGAAGATAAGGATGGCAACAGATTGACACAGGATGTGAGTGAGATAAAGGTAAGCTTTGATGGAGCGGGAACATTCCTTGCAGTGGGAAGTGCAAACCCATGTACGGAAGATCAGATTACGGCGGATACCTGCCATCTGTATCGAGGAAGTGCTATCGTGATCATGAAGAGCAAAGGAATAGGAGAAACGAAGATCACAGTGAGTGCAGACGGAGTGGAAGACGGCTGCTGTGTGGTAAGTGCAAAATAAGAAAAAGAATAAAAAAGTCAATATTGACATAATAAAGAGCTAATATAGGCACTCTTTTTTGAAAAAATATGTGATATAATGAGGTACAGTGAAGTACGTAAATCAAATGTTCAAAAGGAGATAATAAAAAAATGAAAAGAAAAATCAGAACTTTCAGCGGAACACAGGACTCTTCCGTATCAGCACGTGAGATTAAAAACCGTGAAATTGCTCGTCAGGCAGCGGCAGAAGGTATCGTACTGATGAAGAATGAAGGTGTTCTTCCACTTAAAAAAGCAGGCAAGGTTGCTTTATTTGGAAGTGGTGCAGGAAGAACGATCAAAGGTGGAACAGGTTCAGGTGATGTAAATGAGCGTGAAGTGGTAAGTATCTATCAGGGACTGATGAATGCCGGGATAGAAGTTACCAGCAAATCATGGGTTGAAGAATTTGAAGATATTTATAAACAGTCAAGACTGGATTGGAAAGCGGCTATCATGAAAGCAGCTGAAGGTACCAAACCGGTAGAATTTTTCCAGATATACGCTTCCCATGCTTATGAGATGCCATCAGGACGTACTATCGAAGAGAGTGATTTTGGCGGAGCTAAGACAGCAATCTATGTGGTAAGCCGTATCGCTGGAGAAGGTGCTGATCGTTTTGATAAAGCTGGAGATTATTATCTGACAGAGCATGAAAAAGAAGATTTGGATATTATTTCAAAGCAGTGTGACGACGTTATCGTTATCTTGAATGTGGGCGCACAGGTCGATCTGAATGATATCCTTGCTGTGAAAAATGTGAAAGCTATCTTGAATATCGTGCAGCCTGGAATGGAAGGGGGCAATGCTCTTGCCGATGTTCTTACAGGAGTAGTGACACCGAGCGGAAAATTGACAGATACATGGGCTAAAAATTATGAAGATTTTCCTAATTCTAAGACCTTCAGTCATAATAATGGAAATATAGAGACTGAAAAATATGAAGAAGGAATCTATGTTGGATATCGTTATTTTGACAGCTTTGGAGTAGAGGTTCAGTATCCATTTGGATATGGTCTTTCTTATACTGATTTTGCTGTTAAGACAAACGCTACATCTGCTGACAGTAAGGGTGTGACAGTGGATGTGACTGTAACAAATACAGGAAAAACATTTGCAGGTAAAGAGGTTGTTCAGATTTATGCGGCGTGTCCTCAGGGAAATCTTCCAAAAGAGCAGAAACGTCTGTGTGCATTTGCAAAAACAGGACTGTTACAGCCTGGTGAAAGTGAAAGCATGAAGATCACATTTCCTGCTAAGATGCTGGCTTCTTTTGATGAGAAGGCAAGTGCGTGGGTAGTAGAAAAAGGTCTGTATGGCATCCTGGTTGGCAATTCTTCTGAGGCAAATACACTTTCAAGCGTATTGGAAGTAAAAGAGGATACTGTGATTGAAGAAGTGAAACATATCTGCCCGCTTCAGGATGAACTGGAAGAAATCGTTCGTCCGGATTCTTTGATGAGTGAGTGGGAAGCTGCATGGCATAAAGAAGCGGAAGAAAAGAAACTTGCAGTTGTTTTATTTGCTCCTGAGATGGACAGTAAAGAGCGTATCGCAGCAAATGAATACGAGAAGATGGCAGAAGAACTTACTGACAAACTTACAGATGATGAGATGATCTCTATGGTGATCGGTGAGATCAGTAAGGGACAGGAAGCCGCTCTCGGTTCAGCAGGTATCATGGTACCAGGTGCAGCAGGAGAGACAAGCGGTGTTCTGGAAGAAAAGTGGGATGTACCGGGAATCTCCATGGCTGATGGACCTGCCGGACTTCGTCTGATCAAAAAATATGATATAGATAAATCGAATGGACAGATTCTGAGTAACGGTCTTTTGAGTGCTCTTGAAGGTGGATTCTTTGCGGAAGGCATGGAAAGTGATGTGACTGATATTGATACATATTATCAGTACTGTACAGCGATTCCGGTAGGAACACTTCTTGCTCAGACTTGGAATGTGGATCTTATAGAGAATGTTGGACAGGCAGTTGCTGTGGAAATGCAGGAATTTGGTGTGGCATGGTGGCTGGCACCTGGTATGAATATCCATAGAAATCCTCTCTGTGGAAGAAACTTTGAGTATTATTCAGAAGATCCGCTGGTAAGTGGTATGATGGCAGCAGCTATGACTCGCGGCGTGCAGTCTGTAGGTGGTGTGGGAACTACGATCAAACATTTTGCCGGAAATAATCAGGAAGATAACAGAATGGGTTCAAACAGCATCATGTCTGAGAGAACTTTGAGAGAACTTTATCTGAGAGGATTTGAAATCGCAGTAAAGACTTCACAGCCGATGGCGATCATGACTTCTTATAACAGGATCAATGGTGTCCATGCAGCGAACTGTAAGGATACATGTACTGTTGCAGCAAGAGAAGAGTGGGATTTCCAGGGCATTATCATGACAGACTGGACAACTACTACAGAGCAGGGCGGAAGCAGTTCCTGGCAGTGTGTAGCAGCAGGAAATGATCTGATCATGCCAGGCTGGGACGGCGATGTTAGTGATATTAAAGAAGCTTTGGAGAATGGTACACTGAGCCGTGATGATCTGAAGGGTTGTGTGAAGAGGATGATCAAGGTGATTTATCAGACTTTGGGGTATGAAGGCAGTGTGGCTTATGAGGAGCAGTTTGAGGGGATGAAATCCTATATTACTGTTGTTCGATAAAGTGGATGGGGAATGATTTTCTGATTTATGCTAGTATGGGGACGCGTTCCATCACCGGCCGCCCCATGGATCAGGGAAGCGCCAGCCTGGCGGGGGATCTTCGCTGTAAAACTCTAAACTTAAAAAGACAGTTTCTGTTGGGATCGGACATATTCGATCTGTATGCTTGATGCATACACATCTCAGATGTCCTTGTTGGGTGCTTTGGTGAGCACCCAACACCCAGCAGAAACTGTCTTTTTGCGTTAAGAGTTTTAGCAGCTCGATCCCATGCCAGGCTGGCGCTTTCCTGATCCATGGGGCGGCCGGTGATGGAACGCTGTGGGTGTGGGAGATGCACTAAAAGAATATTAACAAATACACATAAAATGCGTATAATGCGATTATAACAGCAGGTAAGCCGAGGCGTACTTGAACTCAGCAAATAATAATTCTTAAATAATACTCTGACAAAACATAAATATTGACATGTCATGATAATCGTAGCAAGCAATTTGAGCGATTATTATGGCATGTTTTTGTTTTAGAAGAAAAGGATTAATAATTCACAAACAATACATGAACAAAAAACAAATAAAGCCTCTGTATGATAAGAGCATATCAAAGAACTAATCAAAAAAGGAGAACACATATGATTACAAAAGTTATCGCAGTAGCTGTAGTAGTAATTGTAATAGTAACAATTGTAGCTTTGTTAAAGAGTAAAAACAAATAGAAGGCAGACACCGTAGCGTGTAAAAATTGCGGAAATGTAGTATAACAAGAGAAAAGAAATTGCGGTAGTGCGATAATATTACGAAATAAAAAATGCGGTAATTAATAATTCTCAAATAATACTCTGACAAAACGTAAATATTACCATGCCATAATAATCGTATCAAGCAGTTTGAACGGTTATTATGGCATTTTTGTGTTGAAAGAAGAGGTTAATATTTATGGGAAAAAAGACAGTGAATCGTTACCGTGTTGTTCACCAGATATTATGATAAGGTTTCGAATTTTGTTTATTATATTACGGGCAGAGGGTATACGCATGCATCCATATCATTAGGTGAAAATTGTTTTTACAGTTTTAACTTTAAGGGATTCCGCATAGAACATCCGGAGAAATACAAAGAAGAAGCCATCGTTTTATTTCCCAAATGAGCTCTGTAAAGTATCGGAGCAACAGAATTGTTTGAGGGAAGTATTGTACAATCCAATTTAGAGGCGTGAAATATGTGAAGGGTATCGTTACCATATATTTGAAGTCATACACCATTTTATTTTCCGTAACCTTTGTAGAACTGGTTATAGCTCTTTCCATTTTGCGTATCCCATATGCAGTGCTTGTGGTGCTGGGTATTGTAATTTTGATACTAATAGCTATGTTTAGGAAAGAAAGCGGGAATTTTCGGTTATTCAATTACCGAGATGAAAGCGTGTAACCAAAGGTTACATTGAGGGCTTATAGCCCTCTTTTTTTGAATGTTTTTTGCATGGCGTTACGGTTCACTCGCAGACTTGAATCAAAAGCTTATGAAAAGAGGGTTTTTTTGTGTTGAAATCATTTACACACTCTTTTTGCCTTGCTATAATGTATATTATTGGGAAAGTTTGATGTATAGAAACAATATGGATATGAAAAGTGGGATTATAAATATAGAGATAAGTGAAAGAGAGGACGGACATGAAAGTTGTGATTTTGGCGGGCGGTTTTGGTACCCGGATAAGTGAGGAGAGCCAGTTGAAGCCGAAGCCGATGGTGGAGATAGGGGATAAGCCGATTCTTTGGCATATTATGAAGTTGTATTCGTATTATGGTTATCATGAATTTGTGATTTGCTGTGGTTATAAGCAGCATATGATAAAGGAGTGGTTTGCGGATTATTATCTTCACAGCAGTGATATCACTTTTGATTTTACTGATCAAAACAGAATGATCGTTCATAATAATATTTCGGAGCCCTGGAAGGTGACTTTGGTGGATACCGGGTTGAATACTATGACAGGCGGCAGGATCAAGAGGGTGCGGGAGCATCTGAATGGGGAACCATTTTTCCTTACATATGGTGATGGGGTTTCGGATGTGAATATTGAAGAGCTTCTTAAGTTCCACCAGGCGGGCAAAAGGATGGTCACGCTGACTACGGTTCAGCCGATAGGACGTTTTGGGGCACTTGATATTCTTGAGGACGGAGAAATCAGCAATTTCCGTGAGAAGAAAAAAGAAGATAATGGTTGGGTCAATGCGGGATTCATGGTTGTGGAACCGGAGATCATGGATCTGTTAGATGGAGACAGTACGATATTTGAGAAGTATCCGTTGGAGGAGGCAGCCAGAAGAGGACAGCTGGATGCATACCGCCATAATGGATTCTGGCAGTGCATGGATACCATGAGTGAGAAGCGCAAGCTGGAAGAAATGTGGGCTTCGGGAGAGGCACCTTGGAAGGTGTGGAAATAATATAGAGCAGGAATGAAAAAAAGAGAACCCTCAAATAATTGAGAAAAATAATAAAAATATAGAGAATGACAGATACAAGGAGAGTTATGGATAATCTGGAATTTTATAAGGGTAAGAAAGTTTTTATTACCGGGCATACGGGATTTAAGGGTGCCTGGCTTTCAAGAATATTGATAAATGCGGGTGCCGAGGTAACAGGTTATGCACTGGAAGCACCGACAAAGCCGGATTTATTTTCTATATTGAAACTGGAAGAGTCGATGAATTCTATCATTGGTGATATCAGGGATGGGGAGAAACTTGCAAAGGCTATGGCAAAGGCTCAGCCTCAGATCGTTCTTCATCTGGCAGCACAGCCTATCGTAAGAGAATCTTACAAGAATCCTGCATATACCTATGAGACAAATGTGATGGGGACAGTCAATGTGCTGGAGGCGGTCCGCAAGACAGCAAGTGTGCGTTCATTTTTGAATGTGACAACAGATAAAGTATATAAGAATAATGAGTGGGAATGGGGATATCGGGAGACGGATGAACTGGATGGATATGACCCGTATTCTAACAGTAAGTCCTGCTCAGAACTGGTAACACACAGTTATAAAAGTTCTTTTCTGGACGAAGCAGGAGTTGCCGTATCCACAGCGAGAGCTGGAAATGTGATCGGCGGCGGTGATTTTGCAGTGGACAGGATCGTTCCTGACTGTGTAAGAGCTATGGCAAAGGGTGAAAAAATAGCTGTCCGCAATCCGCATTCCACGCGGCCTTATCAGCATGTGCTGGAACCGCTGGGAGCGTATCTCATGATAGCGAAGGAACAGTATGAACATGCGGAAGTGGCCGGGGCATATAATGTAGGACCTGGAGACAGTGACTGCATAACAACCGGAGAATTGTCCGATCTGTTCTGTGAGGCATGGGGCGATGGTGCTGCCTGGGAGAATCTTTTTGTGGGAGGACCTCACGAGGCAAACTTCTTGAAACTTGACTGCTCACGGATCAAAAATGTATTCGGATGGAGACCGCACTGGCATGTAAAAGAAGCTATAGAAAAGACGGCAGCATGGTATCATGAATACCTTGATGATGGAGATATGGTGAAATTTACAGATGAACAGATCTCTGAGTACTTCAATGTATAGGGGTGAAAGAGATAAGTTTGTCATAATGATATAAAAAGAAATATGATAGAAGTGGAAATGAGAGGATAGAAAAGAATGAAAAGGAATCGGGAAATCCTGTGCGGAGGAATCGCGCTGATCCTGACAGCGGCATTTTTCGTCTGCTGTCTCAAGCTGCCGGCTTTGTCGGAAATGATCAGCCAATATGGAAATCTTAATATTTTAGTGTATGGGATGTCACTGGTTTTATTCTGTGTGATCTTTATCGCGGGGATGTTCTTCCTGGGGAAGAAGAATTTTCCTAAGGAGGATTTTCTGGGACATTCAAAAATAAAATGGGGAGTATTGCTTTTGCTTGTAGCAGGGCAGGCTCTCTTTTTTGCGGTAGGTGCACAAAAAGAAACCGTGCAGGTGGGAAATGTAGCATATAAGTATGGGTGGCATACCCAGCCGCTGCTGATCATGATCATTTTATTTGCAGCAGAGGCATTGGTGTTTTTCTGGTTATATGAAAAATGTTCCGTAGAAAAAGATGGAGGAAAATGGATCCTTCCGGTGTTATATGCAGCCTTGACGGTGTTGATATTTTACAGTATGGACACTCCGAATCTGTTCGGCAGAGGGGAGTGGGGAGACAGCTATCATGGTCATGCTTATTTCAATTCCATCTATAATGTGTACTGGGGAATGCCTTATACCAGTGAGCTGACCAGTATCTATGGACATTATGGTTTGATATGGAAGATTCCGATGGAACTTATCGGCGGAGATTTTAGAAAGTTTGTGCTGCTGATCGCGGCTTTGGGTGCGTTGACGCATCTGTGTGCATTTTTGGTGCTCCATCAGATCAGTAAGAGCAGGATCCTGCGGGCGATGGGTGCACTGGCGATATCTTATCCTATCCTAGGCATGAGAGGTGGATATTACTGGCAGGTGTGGCCGCATCGTATGATATTTCCAGTGCTGCTGTTATTGTATGCGACTCTGGTTTTGAAGAAAAAGAAATTCGGATGGAAAACGGCACTGCCGGGATATGTGATCTGTCTGATCGGAGTTGTGTGGAATACAGAGACGGGTATGATACTGGCAGTGGCATGGGCAGCGGTACATATTTCGCATATATTCAGCGAAGAGAAACTGACCATAGTGAGATTTGCAAAAGGTGCGGTATTTCATATGATCGGGATCCTTGTTTCTTTCTTTGGGGCGTATGGGATCGTAAATATGTATAATATATTAAAACACAGTCCTGTGAATACGATAAAAGAATTCCTGATCCCGCTGATGTCGGATGCATATATGACAGATGTACTGCAGTTGGAACTCCCGCTGTATCCCAGTGCCTATGTGGGAGAGGTTATCCTGTTTTTGATCGGAGCTGCGGTGGGTATCGCATCCTGGTCATGCTTTAGGAAGCAGAATGAAAATGTTTCCTGGCAGACGTATCTGGTATTTTTCCTGAGTATCAGTGCATTGGGAAGATTGGTGTATTATATGAACCGTCCGGCTTATCATAATCTGGACTGCTGTCATTTTTCTGCGGTGATCCTTCTGGTGTATTTTGGTGGAAGAGCTTTGACTTTCATAAAAGAGAGAAAATGGGAAAATCTCAAGGAATATTCCTTTGGACATACAGCCTGTGCTGGCATCAGTATCGTGTGCGTGATCTCACTGCTTGCGATGTCAACCGGCCTTGTGATGCAGTTTTCCCAGAACAGTTCGATCAAACAGAATTTTCATAATGAAGAAGAAATTGATCAGTTTACACAGACGATCGCCCAGCAGATTCCGGCAAATACTTTTGCTTTTGGTATGAACGTAACGGAGCTGTACAGTTATCTGAACTGGAGTACCCAGTGTTATACCATGGATTTTTGTGATTTGTTTGTTGCGCAGGAATCTGCGATGACGATAGAAAAACAACTGAAAGAGGGAGAAATCGGGCAGGTATTTACCAGCAGAGCATCCCTTCCTATCTGGGAAAAGTTTAATCCCGAAGGATATCAGTGGTTTTGTGAGAATTATGAGCTGGATAAAACCTTCCCGATCAACAGCGAGGAATTCCAGTATTACGTTAAAAAAGCTTAATATGAAAATGATAGGCTCTCGGAATCTTGAGCCTGCCGACTAAGATTCAACAGTCGGTTGAACCTTGAAAAGTAAATATTATCCAGAATGGATATGACAAGTAATAAA